>JBLFWZ010000020.1:0-31148 GCA_047611905.1 Gammaproteobacteria bacterium
GGTGAGTACATTCACTCTAATTGCCGAAGAAAATGTTTGGCAAGCATTGTTCGCGCCCAATCCTGAGGCGATGAATCACGCAATATTCGCTGCGATTGCGGTTGGTAATATGAAGTTCGAGGGCAACATCCGGCCCGTGTTCCAGCAAATGGCGACATTGTCGAATTGGATATCTGTAGGCCGCGCGCTCAATGGCGTAACGGAGTTACCGGCCGATCCACCGTGGCAGGATGAATGGCAGGCGGTGGGTCGCTATACGAACGTCACGGTGGGCGGACATCGACATAAAGTTTTCTATTTTGAAGCGGGCGAAGGGATCCCGGTTCTATGCCAACACACTGCCGGCAACGAAAATCGGCAATGGCGGCACCTGTTAGAAGATCGCGAATTAACGAAGCGTTATCGGTTCATTGCCTATGATCTCCCGTCTCACGGCAAATCTGATCCGCCGGACGGCAAGGATTTCTTCGCCGAAGATCATCTGTTGAGATCCGATTGGATTACGGAGTTCGTGGTTAAGTTCTCTGAGACCTTGCAGCTCGATAAGCCGATTTTCATGGGCTGCAGTATCGGCGGTGTTATCGCCTTGCATTTGGCCGAGCGCTACCCAGAAAAATTTCGAGCCTTAGTGGCGATGGCCGGCGCGGTACCCACCTACGGTTTTTTCCACGATTGGTGGATTGACCCAGCGATGAATACGCTGATGATGCAATCCGGTCTCATTGATGCCGTGATGGCACCTAATCTAGCGCCTAGTGACAGACAAATTAATCGAATGTCGCAGAGTGGCCATCCGCGCAGCCTACGCAACGATCTGCATTTGTGGGGAGTTGATAATTCGGATCCGGAGCGCGCGAGTCGCATCGATCCGAAGAAAGTACCAATTTACATGTATGCGGGTGAGTACGATTTTACGTGTCCGCCAGCGCACATTGAAGCGTCGGCGAAAGCCATTGGTCCAGAAGTTCACTATGAAACGCTAAGCGGCCTCGGCCACTTTCCGATGAGTGAAAATTACGATCGCTTTCGCCCGACCTTGATCAAAACACTTGAGGACATCGCCAAGCGGACATGATCCGGTTTTGCTCAGCAATTAAATTAGATTAGATTAGATTAGATCCGGCGTTTGGGAATTAAGTCTATGTTAGAAAAACGAATTGCAATTACTGTTCCTGCCGGTCCAAAGATTGAAGATACGGTTGAGCGAATTCTGTGGGCAGAAGCCAATGGGATTCCGGACGTTTGGTTTAGCGATGCCGCGGCGCCGGATACCTTAACCTTGATTGCGGCCGTTGCACATCACACGTCAGCTGTTCGCATCGGCGTGGCGGTAACTCCTGTGTATACGCGATCACCTGCAGTGCTTGCGGCATCAGCACAAGTAATCAGCCAGCTACTGCCCGGGCGCTTCGTTTTCGGTTTGGGTTCATCAAGCCAAACAATTATGGGGCAGTGGAACGGCATCCCACTCGACAAACCGCTAACTAGAGTGAAAGAAACCACCGAGCTCATGCGCGAAATATTCGCTGGCAACAAGACAAATTTCGATGGGAAAACTGTCCGTAGTCACGGCTACCGGCAGGCCGCCTTAGATAATCCGCCGCCGATTTATCTCGCCGCCTTGCGCGCGAACATGATCGAAATGGCTGCGGCAATTGGCGACGGCGTAATTTTTAATCTATGGCCACGCCAAGCGTTGCCGAAAATGATGGACCATGTGCGCATCGGCGCGGAGCGCGCAGGTAAGAATTGGCGGGAAGTGGAAATCGTGAATCGCGCAATGGTGCTATGTACGGAAGATAAAGCGCGCGGCCGCGAAATATTCCGTGCTGCGTTTGCCCCGTATTACGCAACACCGGTATACAACAGTTTTCTTAGCTGGGCCGGTTACGAAGAATCGGCCAATACGATAAACGCCGGTTGGTTAGAAAAGGACCGCGCCAAAACGGGCGGTGCATTAACGGATGAATTGATCGACGAAATAGCCATCATTGGTAGCGCGGCCGAAATCCAAGATCGGATCCGTGCAGACGCGGCTGGTGGTGTACACACGCACATCATCGCACCATTGGCCGGGGCGAGTGACGAGATTCAACGCACATTTGAAGCGTTCGCCGGTGCCAGTTTTAGTTTCTGACCATCGAAGTTAGTTGCCGCAGGGATCATTTTCCGAACGTCGGAAATGTCCGCCGTTCTGCCCTATAATCGCGTCCTTCGCGTCCACTGTTCGGCGCCCGCTAAATGAAACTATAGAAGGATAAAAGGCATGAAAATTGGACTAATGATGGGCACAGATCCGCGTTCTGGCTCGGTTGAAGCTGTAGTGAATATGGCCAAGCGAGCTGAAGTAGCCGGATTTTCCACCTTGTGGATGGCGAATATCTTCAGCTTGGACGCAATCATGAGCCTAGCGACTGCGGGTCGTGAGACGAATCGCATCGAGGTGGGTACAGCAGTTACCCCAACGTATCCGCGCCACCCAAGCGCCTTGGCGCAACAGGCTATAACGGCGGCGAGTATGGCGAAAAATCGTTTTGTGCTCGGTATCGGTTTGTCCCATAAAATGGTGATTGAAGACATGCTGGGGGATGTCGTTCGATAAGCCCGCTCGTCACATGAGAGAATATCTAGATGTTTTGTTACCGCTGCTACGCGGTGACGTTGCGAATTACGATGGGAATGAATACAAGGTGCACAACACGCAGATTACTGTTGAGGGCGTTAGTGATGTACCTGTCGTGATCGCGGCGCTGGGTCCGGCAATGCTTAAACTTGCCGGTGAGCTAAGCGCGGGCACAAGTACTTGGATGGTCGGCCCGAAAACCATGGAAGAGCACATCGCGGCACGCTTGAACGCGGCAGCTACCGCGGCTGGCAAGCCCGCCCCTCGCATTATTGGCGGATTCCCGATCGTATTAACGAAGAAAGTTGACGAAACGCGTGCCGGGCTTGCCGAGCCATTGGCGATCTATGGGCAACTCCCGAGTTATCGCGGCATGCTCGATCGGGAAGGCTTAGCTCATCCACAAGATGTCGCCTTAATTGGTGATGAAGATGTGTTGCGCGCTGGGATCGATCGCATTAGGGATTCTGGAGTAACGGATCTTAATGCTGCAATCGTCGCATCAGATGATGAAACGTTTAACCGAACGTTCGATTTTCTTGCGAGTCTGAATTAGACCTTTGGCCGCGGTTTCGATCTAGCCGCGGCGATTGAACGGTAATTAGAAGCGCTTTCAAATTTAGCTGCAAGCGCTACTAGGATCCTTTCAAGGTGCTAAGCACGTTACCCATTCTGCCGATCGCAGCTTCTACTGCGTCCGTTGTTTCAGCCGCATAGCATAATCGAAAAAAGCCGGGCTCATCGATCCGGCAGGCCTCGCCCGGCGTGAGGTTGGTATTTGCTTGCTCTAGAATATTCCGCCACAAGCGACGTTCGGCTAGCCATGTTGGTTCATCGAGATACTGGCGCAAATCGCAGATCAAGAAAAACGCCGCCTCGGCACCAAGATAGGGAATAGCATTCGCTTCAAGCGCGCCCACGACCCGCGAGTAGGTCGTGCGTAATTTTGCCTGGGACTCAGCGATGAACTCGTCCACCTTCGCATCGTCGTTAATTAACTCGGAGAGCAGGTGCTGCGTGTGGCCTGAGCATGCTGCCCAGTACGCCATGCTCGATACCGCATTAATCACTGCGCTGTTCTCACTAATAAGTACACCGCAGCGTAATCCGCTGGCACCGAAATCTTTTGAAAATGCCCACACGATGTGAATCGACTCACCTAATTCGGGATGCACGTCTGCAACGCTAACGAAATTGCGTGCGCCGAACACAGATAGCGCATAAATTTCATCGATTATTAAATGGATATCGTGTTGCGCGGCCCAATCGACAATCTCTTTGATTTCTTCTTTTGAATAGACCGTACCGAGTGGGTTGTTCGGCGTGGTAAACAGCAGCGCTTTAATCGGACAATCCGCAGACTCAAATGCGCGGTCGAGAATCGTCGGAGAGAGTTTGAAGCCATCAGCACTCGAACAATCGGCGGTGACGACTGTGAGTTCATCGCGAGTTTCGAGATCGAACCAAAAACCGGCATAACTTGGCGTTGGAATCAGCACCCCATCGCCAGGGCCGGCGATCGCGTAACACAACATTTCTAGCACAGTGCCGGCACCCGCTAAGACGACGAGCTGCTCGGGAGAGAACGTGCGACCGAGAAAACTCCGGCCCATGAAACGCGTCAAACGCTCGCGGAACACAGCGTTGCCATGCATCGCGTCGTAGCCAAGTGCTCGAGGCGGCACGTTTATTTCCGCGAGTCGCGCATTTAAAGAATCGTTGTGAAGTTTGTTTTCTGCAATGCACAAACTGACATAGGCGTCCGGGTTGTGCTCGGCATGCCAGGGTTCGCCGGCGCGCTGAAAGTGCTCGTTGATGTATTCGGGTAATGGTGGCGATTCGATCAGTCGCCGGCCTCGATCAGATAAATTAGGCACTATCGGCCCCTCTAAGACTTTGCTTCGTCGGAGTACAGCGACTGATGGAATCGATTCATGCCGCGGATCCAACGGTCGTAATCCGCGGTTTTACGCTGCATATATTCCACCACTTGCGGGTGCGGTAGGATCAAAAAGCGCTCGTCGGCCAAACCTTCGATCACGGAATCCGCTAACGCCTCAGCTTCGATCATGCCGTCAGCTGCGGCCGCGGCTACGCCTTTATTGTTCATGGCCTCACCGGAGGTCATGGCGGTACGCACGGCCTGCGGGCATAGCAAGGAAACCCTGATCCCTTGATGTGCGTAAGTTAATGCGATCCATTCGCCTAAGCCGACGGCAGCGTGTTTTGTCACGCCATAAGCAGCACCGCCGATTTGGTTCAAGAGTCCGGCGGCGGAGCACGTGTTCAATAGATACCCGCCGCCGCGTTTTACCATCCGCGGCACCAGATGTCGTGCCGCATACATATGTGACATGACGTTCACGTCCCAAATGAGTTGCCACTCGTCATTTGGCGCATCGAGACTGTCTGCTGTTGCAATGCCGGCATTAGAGCAAAATAGGTCAATCGGACCGATCGAGGTTTCTGTCGTATCTATCACTCGTTGAATGTCGGCTTCTTTAGACACATCAACTCGTTGCGCAGTACCACCCACCTCTTGAGCGACAGCTGATGCGCCGTCGCCATCAAGATCAGCAACCACAATGTGCTTTGCGCCTGCCGCTTTGAAGCGAATTGCTAGCGCCTTACCGATGCCATTGGCACCGCCCGTGATCACAACGACTTTGTCTTGTAGTTCCACTTTGGTTTCCTGTTTCGCATGAATAACCGATGTTGCATGGTACTTGACGAAGATTCGGAACGCAGCCCGTTCTTTGCACTGAAAGCGTGAAAACTAGCCCGCCGATATTCGCGCCAATCGATACCGTTTGACGTCCGGCAGACGTCATGGCGATACTCACGGTAGTAGGGCCATAGTGCACTGTATGAATTTCAACGAGGAGAGTTAAATGCCGACGAAACCCAGCGTTCCGCAACCGACGATGATGGAGCTGAAAGAGGCCGCCAAGCAGCTGCATTTCACCATGGATGAGGACGAGCTCGCTCTGTATGGGGAATTCATGGGCGGCATAATCAGCGACAGCAACCTGATCGACTCGATGGAACCGACAATGGCACCACTCAAATATCCGCGCGGGCCGTTAGTGCGGCCGGAAGGTGCAGACAACCCCTACAACGCATGGTATTGGAAATGTGCGATCAAGGGTGCGGACAGCGGCAAACTGCACGGCAAGCGGATCGTAATTAAAGACAATATCGGCATTGCGGATGTTCCGATGATGAATGGTTCTGGCGTTTACGCCGGTTTTGTTCCAGATGAAGACGCGACGGTAGTCACTAGGGTGCTCGATGCTGGCGGCGAAATCCTCGGTAAAGCCGTGTGCGAAAACTATTGTTACTCAGGCGGTAGTCACACGTCCGCAACCGGACCGGTGCGCAACCCGCACAATCCAGACTATATGACTGGCGGTTCATCGAGCGGCTGTGCGGCGCTACTGGTTGCTGATGAATGCGACATGGCGATTGGCAGCGACCAAGGCGGATCGGTACGCATGCCGAGCTCCTTTTCGGGTTGCTACGGGCTCAAGCCAAGTTACGGTTTAGTCCCCTACACGGGTGCCGCACCTATCGAGCAAACGGTCGACCATTTAGGGCCAATGGCTAACAACACTGCCGATTGCGCAAGCTTGCTTGAAGTGATCGCCGGTTACGACGATGGCAAGGATCCACGGCAAAATGCAGCGCTCGACACGAAGAACTATGTATCCGAGCTGGACCGAGGCATCAAAGATCTGCGCATCGGCATTGTCAGTGAGGGGTTCGGACGCGAAGGTTCTGAGAGTGATGTCGATGCAATGGTGATGGATTGCGCAGAGCGCCTTGGCAGCGTCGCGGCGAAAATCGATCACGTATCAATTCCCGAACATTTGCACGGTGCCGCGATCATGTTGATCAGCACGCTTGATGGTACGCTGTCGACGTTTACAGACCTCGGGCCGAATGGCCAAAATCCGGGCGGACATTCGATGCTCGAAGCCATCCGTTTCTACTACGACGCGCAACGGGATCGCGCCGACCTCATGCCGGTGACAGTAAAAACTGTGCTACTGTCGGCGCGCGTTTTGCGCAATCGCTACGGGAATTATTATTCTGCAAAGGCCCAGAATTTGCGCCGTGATTTGCGTCATGCATACGACCAAGCATTTAGTAACTACGATCTTCTGATCATGCCAACGACCCCGATGAAAGCACATAAAATCCCACCTGCCGACGCATCTCTCGCGGAGATCCTCGGTTGCGCGCTCGACATGATCGTCAACACCGCGCCCTTTGACACGACCGGCCATCCGTCGATGAGTGTGCCGGCAGGAATGTCGAACGGACTGCCGGTCGGTTTGATGTTGACGGGCCGTTACGGTGAAGACGATATCGTATTGCGTGCGGGTCATGCTTTCGAGCAGTTGAGCAAATAAACGCAGATGCTGAAACCCGCTGACATACGTGGAAAATCAGGTCATGAGATTTCTGTTCGCTGCTGTAGGGTCAGTAATCGCCGGAGCCTGATTTGCTAAGTTATCGTCACTCCTTTCACGCAGGTAGCTTCGCGGATGTTCTAAAGCACGTCGTGTTGATCGAGATCCTTCAGCACCTGCTGAAAAAAGATAAGGCCGTGCATTACATCGATACGCATGCGGGTGCCGGTCTATTCGATTTAAACAGCGAGCATTCGCTCAAGCTGAAAGAATTCGAGACCGGGATCAAGCGACTGACGGATGCACAATGGCCAGAATTAACAAAATATTTTGAAATAATAAGGTTCTTTAATAGATCGGGAACAGCGCAATATTATCCTGGGTCACCCATGATTGCGTTGCAACTTCTGCGCGACCACGATAGAGCATGGTTCTACGAGCTCCACTCGAGCGACTCTCGCCTGCTAAGAGAAAACGTGGGTCGGGATCGACGAGTTAAGGTGATGGGCAGCGATGGATTCGACGGTTTGCTTGGCTTACTTCCGCCGGTCTCCAAGCGTGCTTTGGTCGTGATCGATCCGGCCTATGAAATCAAGTCGGATTACGCGACCGTTGTACAAATGGTACACGCAGCATTTCGAAAGTTCGCGACCGGAACGTATGCGATTTGGTATCCAATAATCGAACGCGAACGTATCGATCGGCTGATCAGTGATCTTGAGGCTACCAATATATCGAACGTTAAACGATTCGAACTATGCGTGCGTCCCGATGCTGTGAACGGTGGCATGACCGGTGCGGGTATGATCGTGATAAACCCGCCGTGGACGTTAGCGGCAACCATGGACGTGCTATTGCCAAGGTTGACCGAACTGTTGGGTCAAGATCCCGGCGCGTGTTACAAAGCCGATACGATTATAGCTGAATAGTTTTAGTGTCGATCCATTCAAATACCTACGCGACATTGATGCTCGTGGGTTCAAGAAATTAGAAGTTCGGCACACGAATCCGTCGCGACAGCCGTTGTCGGGAGCGTATGTTTAAAAGAGGAGAAAATAGATGATCACTAATTCGGAAAGCCAAACCCAAGTCGACGAGATTGCCGCCGGCATCTATAAGATCTGCACGCCAATCCCGGCAACAGAGATGCCTGGTGGCTTTACGTTCAATCAGTACCTTATTAAAGATACATCACCGCTGCTATACCATACGGGTCCGCGTAAATTATTCCCGCTCGTCCAGGAAGCCGTTGCGGCCATCGTTCCTGTTAGTTCGTTACGCTACATTAGTTTCTCGCATTACGAAGCTGACGAGTGCGGATCGTTGAATGAGTTCTTGGCGGTCGCGCCGGATGCGGAACCGCTGTGCAGCGAAATCGGAAAAATGGTGAGCGTCGACGACGTCGCAATTCGACCAGCCAAGGCGCTTGCCGACGGCGAAGAATTAAGTCTCGGTGAGCACATTGTGTCGTGGCTCGACACGCCACATTTTCCTCATGGTTGGGAGTGCGGGCATCTATTCGAGAAAACGACACGAACGCTTTTTTGCGGTGACCTGTTTACCCAAGGAGGTGACGAACACCCGGCCTTAACGAGCGACGATATTCTGGAAAGTAGCGAAGCCATGCGCGGCGCGATGGATTATTTTTCCCATACCGTTCATGTTGAAGCTCTCGCCAACAAACTCGCAGCCTCGGCGCCGCAGATTTTGGCCGTCATGCACGGTGCGGCTTGGCAAGGTGATGGGGCGGATCTACTTCGCCGACTCGGCCAACGCTTGCTCGCGGATAATCACTAAGCAGCGCCGTTTAAGTGCTGTTAGGAATATTCCGTGATGTACGGTGCCGCCGCATCCATTACGTTTAAAGCGGCGCTGGGATCTTCCGGGGGGAGCCATACAAGGGTGCGGTCGACTCCCGCTGCCGCGTACCGATCGAGCAACTCGCGATTCACTTCGCTGGTTGCGAACACGGTGATGCTTATCGATGAGCGCGCACGTCCACTTGCGGCACACAATTCGCGAAACTCCGCACTCGCGCGCTCTACGGAATCGTCTTGTGGGTCGACGAGCAGCCAGCCATCATAATTTTCGACCACACGCTTTATTCCAGATTTAGTCACTGCGCCAAATAATATGGGTGGGTGCGGATCCTGCACGGGTTTCGGGTAAATCCAAATGGGATCGAAGTCGACAAATTCACCGTGAAAACTCGGCTGTTCTTGTGTCCACATTAAGCGGATCGCCTCCACGCGCTCGCGGAGGATTTTCCAACGGTTTTCGAACGCCGTGCCGTGATTGCGCATTTCTTCCTTATTCCAGCCAGCGCCAACCCCGAACAGCACTCGCCCGCCAGATAGATAATCGAGGGTCGCGATCGCTTTTGCGACAACGATCGGGTCGTGTTCAATTAGCAAACACACGCCGGTTGCGACTTTCAAGGTTTTTGTCGCCATTGCTGCCGCGGTCAGTGACACAAACGGATCCATGAAATGTTTGTACTCTTGCGGGAGATCGCCGCCGAGCGGGAACGGGGTTTCTCGGCTCACGGGGATATGCGTGTGCTCCGGCAGCCATATTGATTCGTAACCTCGTGCTTCGGCAGCCTCAGCAGCAACATCCGGTCGAATTCCGTATTCCGTGTTATATGAAACGACACCAAAACGCATAAGTTATTTCCTCTTTTTGAAAGAAAGCTCCAAGGCCGTCATGCTGCGCGTGATCCCGGCTTGAAAATGCGGTTCAAATCCGTCCTTCACTGTGTAGTCAGGTACGCGTTGTAAAAACGTTTCGATCGCAATGCGGATGTTAAGTCGCGCAAGGTGCATGCCAATACAGGTGTGCACGCCAGCCGCAAATGTCAGGTGTTTGTTTGGCGAGCGTTCGATGTCTAGCGCTTGCGGATCGTCGAATATTTTTGGATCACGGTTTGCGCTACCGAGGTTGTAAACGACGTAATCGCCGCGCGAAAGCATGGTTCCCGATAGCTCCGTATCTTTCATCACCCGTCGACCTAGGCACGGTGCGGCGACGAAATACCTTAGATATTCCTCTACGGCGCGTGGGATCGCAGACGGTTCGTCACGCAAATTCCTCCGTTGCAACGGATTGACGGCGAGATGGTGAATGGCGCCGGATATCACGGCGCCGGTTGTTTCAATTCCACCAGCCGTCAGTTGGGTCAGGGTGCCAGCACGCTCGGTGTGGGTATAGGCTTGACCGTCCGGAAACTCAAAGTAGGCAATCGCATCGACGATGTCGTTTTGCCGAGCAGTAAGTTTCCGCTGACGCATAAACTCTTCCATGTACTCTTGCCCCTTGAGCCAATTCGGGGCGCGATCTTCTACTGGGCCAGTGATAGCGTCATGAAAGGTTTTCTGCAGAAAGGGCATGTCTTCGAGCGGCATACTTGCCACAGCTTGGCAGAACGCCAATGCTGGAATTGGATCCGAGAACTGCGCGACAAGTTCGACTTCGCCATCGTCAATAAATTTGTCGATCAGGCCGTTAACAATTTCTCGAATCGCCGGTTCGTGCTGAGCAGTAATCTTCGCGGTGAAATACGGATTCATTGCCTTACGTAATTGATCGTGTTCTGGCGGATCGATTTCGTTAGGCTTAAATAGTGGCTGGTCGGCCGGTCGGTTAACGCCAATGATGCCATCGGCACTAGAAAATATTGGCCAATCGCGCAGGATCTGTTGAACATCCTCATGTCCATTGACGACCCAGTAGCCTTCCCCGACCTGCGACCGTGCGACGGGGCAATGCTCGACGAGATCGTCACAGATCTCGTTAAATTGGTCGCCGAATGAGGGGTCGTTTAAATCAAAATCCGCATGCCAGTCGCGACTGAATGTTGGTTCTTTCACCTTCGGTTCCTTGTATTACGGCGTGAAAATTAGTTCGCGCATGTTGTCATGAGTTGTCGTGCTTTTGCCGTCAATTTATCGAGGTGTGAGTAAGCTCAATTTCGACAATCGCGGGGAACGTATTTCTGCACGATATCTCCGTCGGTCACGCAATCCCATTGTACGCTTTCGTCGTTGACCCTAGGGGTGTAAATAATTGAGCCGTTTTTTAACTCACGTTTGACGGTGAATCTAATCCGGATTATGCCGTTTTGCTCGAGTTCGAAATAGCCACCATCCGGATAGGGAGCTTTCGGATTGGTACCCAGTTCTTGCGCATTACGCGGCAAACGACGGTGCTCGGAAACAAAAGCCGTGATTGCAGTAACGTTCCCGGAACCCAACGCGGGTTTATTGCTATCCAAGGATGTTAAATCGGGTTCCTTTTTTTCGCATCGCTCATTGAGCCTGTTTCTGATCAATTGCTATATAGTCACTCGAGTCGAGTGAGCGCAAAAGTTATTCGCTATATTTCCATGCCCGCGGCTAACGCGATTAGGCTCCGACATTGCCACCGGAAGTAATGTAGGCAAGACTAATTAAGTCCTGGCATTCGCCGTAACCAATTGCGCCGTCTAGATTCCACTCCATCAAAGAGTGATAAACACATAAGCCGGGCCAGGCGTTCCATTGAGTGTGTGCGATTGATTGACCCGTAAAATTGAACGTTTCTCCGCGCACATCCGTCACCGTGATTTCCATTGTTTCTTGCATTAGCCCTTTTCGCTGGGCGGTACCGCTGGCCGACTTAATACCGAAGACTTCGCCGTTCTCCGTGACATAACCGTGCATGAACTGACCATAGGCATCGCCTAGACCATGGGGGTCGAGCATAAAAATGCAATGGATTGTGCGATCCTCACCCCAGCTCGAATGAAACCAGCTCATGTTATTAATGTTGCACTCGGCCCGCGCGCCCCAACTGTGGTCCATGGTTGAAACGCAATCGACTTGATGAGACATACCATGCAGGCGGCACTCGCCGGTCACGTGTGCGGTCATATCGAAGTGGCCGTTTTTATAGGCATCGCTCCAGGTCGCAACACCACTGGTGGCGAGCGGATCCATGCTCGGGTCGTGGATGTCATAAGGTTCCATTAACCCGCGGAAGTGCAAATGCAATGCGCTGTCGTTGTAGCCTTGGTAGTCGATTTGATAATCGCGATTGCCGCCATTATCCGGTAATGCTTGGACCCTTAAGCCGTTGGCGAGCGTGTAGTCATTGAGATCTTGGTCTTTCGGAATGGGTAAATGTGTCCGACCGTCGGTATAGAGGACACCTTGGTGGTTATCCGATTTGTCGGCCCAGATGTGAATAAACGATGTCATTACGCCTAAGGTTGGACGAAACAGCGAATAGATATTGCCGTTGAGTTTCGCTGCCGGAATATGGAACGAGAAATAATTTGTTTCCGACCATAAATGGTCATTGGGATCGTCTGGCGCATGAAACTTCATGTCTGCTGCTGTGATCATATTAGGCCCAGTCGCTGGATAATGGACTCGAAGCATAGCGACAGCACCGCCTGCGCAGCAATAGACCGGAGTGTTATCGATAGGGGTCATCGAAAAAAGAGCCCGAAGCCCGTCATCACCCCCTCGCTATGGAAGGCAGAATAACGGCCGATCGAGAAAATTCACCTTGGATTCGGAACGCTTCGTGTCGCGGTAGAGATATACTGCCCACACCCCCTTGAAATACGCAGTTTCTCAAGTGAAACAGATGATCCGTAAGCGAAAGTCGTTCCGACCGTGCCGTGAAAGCGAAGCCGTGCGTCACGTTACACGCGAGCGGTCCCGGATAAATTCCGTCTGCAGAGCGATTATGGACAAAACCAGCTCACCTTTAAATTGTTTTACGCGATTGGCATCCTAACCGTGTCGAATCAAAAGGAACCAACTTCCGAACATCGCATCGCGCGACGCTTGGCAGCCGTTTTTAGTGCTGACGTTCAGGCTTACAGTCGGCTCATAGGGGATGATGAAGAGGCCACGGTCCGCACCGTCACGGCCTACCGAGAGGCCATGTCAATAATAATTTCAGAGCATCACGGACGAGTTGTTGTCGCACCGGGCGATAATATTTTGGCGGAGTTCTCCAGTGCGGTCGATGCGGTGCGCGCCGCGAACGAGGTACAAACCGAATTGGCCCTTAGGAATGCGAAATTGCCGAGCTCGCGCCAAATGCTTTTTCGTATTGGCATCAATGTCGGCGATGTCGCCATTCAGGCCGAGCGAATCTATGGCGAAGGGGTAACCATTGCAGCACATATCGAAGCAATTGCAGATGGCGGGGGCGTGTGCATTTCCGGAACGGTCTTCGATCAAGTAGAAAGCAAGCTGCCGTTTTCGTTCCAAGATATTGGCCAGCAAACGTTCGATAACATTTTAAAGCCGGTGCGCGTCTATCGGCTCGAGATGCACAACGACCAGGCATCGCCAGTGACACGCAACGCTGCCGTTGTGAATCAGGAACGCGCCCCGACGGGTGCAGAAAAACCGTCGATCGCGGTGCTGCCGTTCCAAAACTTGAGTGGCGATCCCGAGCAAGAGTACTTCAGCGACGGCATGACCGAAGATTTGATCACCGATCTGTCAAAAATTTCTGGATTGTTTGTGATATCGAGAAATTCAGTTCTCGTGTACAAAAACGAAATTGTGACACCCGAACAAGTCAGCGAAGAACTGGGTGTTCGTTATCTCGTGGAAGGTAGCGTGCGTAAGTCGGGCAACCGAGTGCGCATCTCGGCGCAGCTAGTCGATGCGCAAACGCAGTACCAATTATGGGCCGAGCGCTATGATCGCGAATTAGTCGATATTTTCGAACTACAAGACGAAGTGATCAAACAAATCGTCGTCGCATTGGCTGTTAAATTGACTGTTGGTGAGCAGTCGCGGGTGGGCACGCCACCGACTGAAAATTTGCAAGCTTACGATGCGTTTGTGCGCGGACGCGAAGAGTACATCCGACGCGATCGTTCGGCTAATTTACAAGCCCGCGAATTATTTCGCCAAGCGATCGACCTCGATCCGAAATACGCCGAAGCCTACGCGTTCCTGGGTCGAACGTATTTAGTGGAAATGGTTAACCAGTGGAGCGATGCTCCGGACGTCTTGGACAAAATATTTGTTTATGGCGACAAGGCAGTGGAACTCGATGAGAGCCAACCGACGGCTCATGAAACCTTAGCGTACGGTCATGTTGCTAGACGCGATCACGACCGGGCCATCAACGCGGCACGCAAGGCAGTCCAATATGCGCCTAATTTTGCCGAAGGCTACATAACCTTGGCGGAAGTGCTGTGTTTTTCCGGCGAGTCAGCCGAAGCCGTGTCGCTCGTTGAGCAGGCCATGCGACTGAATCCGCATTACACGCCAAACTATTTGTGGGCGCTAGGCCAAGCCCATCGCTTATTGGGGAACTACGCGGACGCCATTCGTAATTTTCAACGGGTAGTTAATCGTAATCCCGATCATCTTGTCACGCACCTAATGCTGGCGGCGTGTTTTGTTGAAACGGAACAATTTGATGCGGCAAAGATCGAGGCGCAAGAAGTGCTGAGAATCAACCCGGGTTTTTCGGTCGAGGTATCGCACCAGCGCTCGCCGTATAAACATCAAGTGGAAACGGACCGCCAAACCGAGAGTTTACGGCGGGCAGGATTAGTCTGAGCGTGCGAGCAATGATCATATTATGATGTAGCGCGACGAGATACTGTGGCAGCTACGATAAGGACAAACTAATGGATTCGATTCGCGATCAAGCGTGTATTGTTGGTGTTGGGCATACGGAATATTCCAAGGATTCCGGGCGTAGCGAACTCACGCTCGCTTGCGAGGCGATTGGGGCGGCAATTGAAGACGCGGGACTCAAACCTGCCGACATCGATGGCATCACCAAGTACACCATGGACAACAACGATGCGGTCGAGATAGCCCGCAGCCTAGGGATGCCTGAATTGCGCTTTTTTAGCGAAGTCGCTTACGGTGGCGGCGGCGGACCACTTGGATCTGTATTGCTCGCTGCGATGGCAGTGGCGACTGGGCAAGCAAAAGCAGTAGTCGCCTTTCGGGCCATGAATGAGCGCTCTGGGCGCGGCACAGCGCGTTTTGGCCAGGCATCAAGCGCTGCCGGCGCTGCTGGGCCCGCGAGTTACACATCCCCGTATGGCCTGTTTAGTCCGGCCCAGATGGTTGCGATGTCGGCCCGTCGACATATGCATTTATACGGCACGGAGTCGCGCCATTTCGCGGAAATCGCACTCGCGTGTCGGCATCACGCCAATTTCAACCCGAATGCCATTATGTACGGTCGTCCGATGACTCTCGAGGACCACCAAACGTCACGCATGATTTCTACCCCGCTGCGGCTTCTCGACTGTTGTTTAGAAACAGACGGTGGGGCCGCGGTGATTGTGACGAAGGCAGATCGAGCACAGGATCTTCGCCAACCGCCGGTGTACATCGCCTCTGGTGGCCTCGGCGGCGGCGGCTGGAATCATCGATTCATGGTGCGCGACATAGAGTCGAACGAATCCGAAGCCACGGTGATCGCCAAGCGCTTATTCTTAGATGCCGGCATAAGCCAAGTCGATATCGACGTCTTATTTGTCTACGATCACTTCACCCCGCTAGTGCTCATGGCGCTTGAAGAGTATGGATTTTGCAAACGCGGCGAAGGAAAAGATTTTGTCGGAAATGGTCGTCTGCGATGGCCCGACGGCGACCTGCCACTGAATACGAGTGGCGGGAATTTGTCGGAAGGTTATATTCATGGAATGCAAAACACCATCGAAGCTGTGCGCCAATTACGCGGTGTCGCGCGTTGCCAAGTTAAAGATGCAAATTATGCCTTCGTCTCGGCAGGTAACGCCGTTCCAACTTCGGCGATGATCCTACGCCGTGCGCACTAATTGAAGAATCACATTTAACGTCTGTCTGTCGGACCACCGTTCAATCGATTTGTCACGGCGACAGCGTTTATAGCAAAACCAAATGGGAAACGAATGAAAAAATCAATCCAAATACGATCCACGGTACGAGACACTGGCGTATTAGAGTTGTCGCTGGTGGAAACCGAGGTGCCCGCACCTGGGCCCAAGGAAATCGTTCTTCGGGTCGACGCAACGCCGATTAACCCGTCAGATCTTGGGCTGTTGCTGAGTGCTGCAGAGATGAGTGCTGCGAGCCGGGTAGAACGCGACGGGCAGTCGATATTGACCGCGCCTATTGCGCCCGAAAGACAAGCAGGTCTGGCGCAACGAATGAACCAGTCCTTACCGGTCGGTAACGAAGGTTCTGGAGAGGTTGTAGCCGCCGGTTCGTCGGACGCGGCTCAGGCTTTACTCGGTAAAACGGTTGCTGTTCTCGGTGGCGCAATGTACTCGCAGTATCGTTGCGTTGCGGCGCGCGCTTGTCTTGAATTGCCAGAGGGTGTGTCTGCGAAAGATGGTGCGTCGTGTTTTGTTAACCCGCTAACCGCGATTGGCATGGTTGAGACGATGAAACTTGAGAACCACCTCGGGCTTGTGCACACGGCCGCGGCCTCTAATCTCGGTCAAATGCTGGTTAAGCTGTGTGAGGCCGATGGCGTGCCGTTAGTGAACATCGTTCGCAGTGATGCGCAAGCGGATTTACTTAACGGGCTTGGCGCTTCGCATGTTTGCAATTCGGGCGCCGCTTCTTTTATGGACGATCTTACGGCAGCGCTTGCCGCGACGAACGCCACGGTCGCTTTTGATGCGATTGGTGGCGGGCAATTGCCAAGTCAAATTTTGACGGCCATGGAACGGGTCGCGAGCAGTAATCCGGCGCCCGAAAACCGCTACGGATCGACCACCCACAAGCAAGTGTATTCCTACGGCATGCTTGATACTTCACCCACCATCCTGGACCGAACCTATGGTATGGCGTGGGGGATTGGTGGTTGGCTATTGACCGCGTTTCTCGCCCGAATCGGATCCGAAAAAGCGCAGGCACTACGACAAAAAGTGGCGCGCGAGATCACGACGACATTTGCGAGTCACTATACGGATGAAATCTCTCTTGCCGAGGCGCTGCAAGTCGACGTCGCGCAACGTTATCACCGTAAGGCCACGGGCGAAAAATTTCTGATTAATCCGCATAAGTAACGTGGCATCTGTGTGACGCAAATTCAGAAAAATTGATGTCCATTTTCTCGTAAGGGTCGACCCAATGAATCAATACACGGTTTGTCGAGTGAACCACTGGTCTAGACGCAACAGCGTTTCGCTAGGTTAGTGTGGATTGAGGATGAGTGGCAAAATGCGGATCGCGATTGTCGGTGCAGGCGTTTCTGGTATCGCCTTTGCGCGCGTTTTAAGTCGTTTCGGCCACGAGTGCGTCGTGTTCGACAAGGCCCCTCGAATTGGCGGGATCTGGGCACTGACGTATCCAGATGTCCGATTGCAAAACAGCCGCGAACAGTACACCTTCTGCGATTTCTCGTGGCCGCAGGAACCGGATCAACACCCAACTGCCGCGCAGATACTGAACTATTTGGAAGCCGTCGTGGCACATTACGGACTCGACGTTCGGCTCGAACATTGCGTGACACAGTTGCTGGAAATCGATGGTGGCTGGGCCCTCACCGTCGAACACGACGAAGACGACCAAGTGCTAACGTTCGACTACATCGTGATTTCCATCGGTCAGTACGCCGAACAGAAGCATCGACCCGAATTTCCTGGCGAGGCGGAATTTTCCGGGCAAGTGCTGACGGAACGGGACGTAAAATCCCTCGATATTTTTAGCGATAAGAAAGTAGCAGTCGTTGGATTTGGCAAGAGTGCCGTCGACATGTGCTCGTTTGCGGCACCAACCGCTCGTTCAGTCGCTCATGTGTTTCGCACCCCACGATGGCTAGTCCCGTTTCGGATCCTCGGCGCGCACTACACTTACGTTTTTTTCGCCCGCGCGACTACGCTGTTCATGCCGAGTTGGATTCACGCAACGCGAATTGAGCATGCTTTGCACCGCTTCTGTTCAGGCTTGGTTGCCGTCGTTTGGAAGGTGATTGAATTCATTGTGGGCAAGCATATTGCTGGGCATGCCGATACCGGCAACCCAGATTCTGCGCGACGCCTGAAGTCGGTAACGCCAAATCACAGTTTCGCGCGAGACCTTCGCTCTGCGACGGCGATGACGCCGCTGAACTACTACAGGTTCGTGGCTAACGGGGCGATTGAACCCTATCACGATGAAGTGAGCGGCTTCGACAAAACTTCCGTACATCTTTCGAATGGCGAATCCATCGATGCCGATGTGGTCGTTTTATCTGTTGGATCGGGAACCCCAGTATTTCCGTTTTTACCATCACACATTCGTTCGATTATTGAGAATGAAAACGATGGCGTGCAGCTATATCGTCATCTTCTTCACCCTGAAATTCCTAGACTTGCTTTTGCAGGCTACAACCATGGGTTCATGCATATTCCGGCAGCGGAAATTGGCGCCTTGTGGCTGTGCGCCGTATTGCGCGGCGATATAGAATTACCGAGCGCGGCAATACAAGAACAAAGCATCAATGCAATTCGCGAATGGAAGCGGGCGCATATCAATTACGAGCCGTCTCGGTCGTGCGCTGTTAGTACCCGGTTTCAACAACACATCGACGCATTACTGATCGAGTTGGGCATATCTCCATACCGCAAGATGCCAAATATTTTCACCGAACTTTTCGCGCGCTACGGTGGTGCAGATTATGCCGGCGTGGTCGACGAGGTATTCAATAATCGGCCAGCCAACAGTCGCTCAGTTCGTTCGATGGATATATAGCGTCCTTATTCGAAAGGCACCAGTTGTGTGTGATCCTCACGTTGAATTTCAGAGTGGCGAAGACACCTCATCCTCAACTAAACTGCGTCGTAATTCCGGCGACACAAGTTCAAGCATTGCATCTGATATTTTCGCCCCAGCTTTAACTAGCACTTGTACCACTTTGGCATTGTCATATTTAATGGCGAGCGCTAAAGGGGTTTCTCCCTGTTTGTCGTGCACGAATATATCGGCCCCGACGGCAATGAGTTGATGAAGAGCTATTTTTTGGCTTGCCAATCATGGGTCATAGTCGGCTCGCGAGAGCGACTTATCGTGGTTCAATTTGAGGCGCATTTCGCGCACAATAATTATCGCTAATTGCGCCGGCGTGGATCTTGAATAGCCATGTTCTCCGCGTATATCGATACCAGCATTCAGTAGTAACGTCACCAGTTCCGGACGCCCAATGCAAGACGTTTGCTCCCCGTTGGTCCGTAATAGCGACGGGTGAATTTTAGCCGAAGGGCCGGTCACACCGGAATTATCGTAATACAGGGCGACCGGGTTCCGTCTTGTTCTTTCGCTGAAGCGACGAAAAGTTTTGGTCATGGACGGGGTATTAACGCGCGACGGCTAGTTGGAGCGACTGAACCCGCGACGATCGTATGATTCGTCGCGAGCGAATTTAGTCGAGCCGTTAGCCGCAAAAAGTTGGCATCACTTCTTTCGCAAACAAATCTTGGGTTTCCGGGGAGGAGGGACCCAGGATGTAATACGTGATGCCGGTTGCTTCGATCCGTTGTTGCAATTGCGCCTTAACTTCGTCCGGCGTTCCTAATAAGGCGACGGGTGCGCGTTGCGCGCTCTCGTAGTCCGGAAATCCCAAATTGGTTGCCATCTCGCGCAGTTTCGGATCGTTTTTATCCTCGGACATTGCAACGAACGAGAGTCCACCGAGTTCTATTTCTGCTGGGTCGCGACCAATATCGTTACAATTCTGATGCAACTGCGCGATGCGACTAATCAAGGTTTTTTGATCAAACTTAACGGTCGCAATCGGATCGTTAATAAAGTCCTTGCCGTTGCCCGTCGGTGGGATGATATTAATGATGTCTGCGTGCCGAGCCGCAATTTTTAATAAACCGGTTCCCGATCCCCCGAGCATGATTGGCGGACGCGGTTTTTGAATTGAGCGCGGGTTGTTGTACGCGTGGTGGACTTTGAAATGTTTACCGCTAAATGCGGGTTCGTCTTCCGTCCACATGGCTTTCAGAACTTGAATCGTTTCTTCCAGTTCTTCGAGTCGCTGTTTGAGGGGTGGAAATGGATAGCCGTGCGCCTCGTATTCTGTACCTTGCCAACCCGCACCTAGCCCACAGATAAAACGGCCGTTGGTCGCCAGATCGACAGAGGTTGCAATCTTAGCCAGCATTGGTGGTGTGCGGAACGATGCTGCAATAACAGCCGGGACGAGTTTTATTTTTTCGGTAGCCAAACCCATGACGGTTAGAACGGTAAGGCATTCCAATTGGTCATACTGAGGCGAGCCCAGCGGCGAGTAGAAATGATCGTTGTGCGAAACCGAGTAAAACCCTTGTGCTTCGGCACGTTTCGCCAAGGTCTGAGCCTCGACCATATCGGGCGGTAAGATAAATAGGCCAAATTTCACATCGTTCATTTAGTCGTCCTTTTTTGTTACTGGTGTCGTTTTAAGTTGTTTTAAAGCGCAGGGAACAACCGATCTTTCGGGTACTCGGCGCCGGCGACGTGCCGCGCGGTCATCGCGCGCACCATTTGATAAATGCGGATCCGGAATGCCGGATCGGCGGACATTCTAAGATACGAATCGAGTCCGGATACGCCATAGTCGTCGTGCAACCATTCCATCATGTGGTCACATGCATCGTAGACCGCCTGCTCAAGGGGCAGGTTAATTCCAAGTGCGACGATGCTATCCGGCTTATCAATTCGCACGCACGGGTAGCGCTTATTTTTCACGACATGGCACGTGAGTTGTACCGTCGAGCGTGTTTCATCAGCAAGTGCCGTAAATTCGGTGTCGCCTTGGCCGCCGTGGACGTCGCCGACATATAGCAACGCGCCTTGCTGATACGAATTGAGATACACGGTGTGTCCTGCACGAATGTCTCGACAATCAATATTTCCGCCAAACGCACCTTGGCCTAACAAAGAGGTATGCACTTCGCGTTCTAAGCACGTTGCTAAGGTTCCGATAAATGGCTGGAGATCCCAAGTAAGCTTTTCTGAATAACGGCCTTTGCCATCGCGCGTCGTACCACTAGGTCCGGGCAGATGTTCGATAACGTGTACGTGTCCCTCGACGCAATCCGCCCACTTTTTTGAGTCGTGCAGTGGACCAACGCCTGGAATAATACCGGTGAATCCGTAGCGCCACGGTTCGACCCAATCGATATGTACGGCGAGCACATCGCCATCTTCACAACCGTTAATGTAGATAGGTCCAACGACGGGGTTGAATTTGGGCGGATAAGATTGCATGAGCTTAGCAACATGCGGATCGTTGACCATCCGATGGACCGTTGGGGTGTCGCTATCGTCCTCGATCATTCCGGTTAAGGCATCTTCCGTTTCGATTTGGAATGACTCACCTTGTTCGACCGTGAGTACGGGATCGTCATGGAAATCGAATTCGTATTTGGTCACAGTGCCGCGTTCAATTTTTTGCATCGTCAATGCTCCAAGATTTGTTCGAGTGAAAAAGGACATCGCCCGTAATTTACGGCGCTTAGCACCGCATGAAACTAAACCGTAGGGAGCCGGTGCGCAGCGATTGAATCCCCGCTCGAAATTAGTTTGCGCCAAGCGGAACAACTAGACCTGACCCATCAACCTATGACAAGTGAGCGGTCCGAGAGGTAGCACGGGAAGCGCCGTCCGCGCGCCAAGCTAGCCTACGCACGACCACTCACTGGTCGCGCGTATCGTTCGTCTAAGCCGGCGGTTTGAAACCCAATTCGCGAGGAAATCCTTCCATATCCGGTGGCGGGTAATAGCGACCATCACCTAAGGCATCGACTCGCGCAAAGAACGACTCATCTGCGGCTAAGCCCATCGGGCCAAGCTCTTTTAGATTCATCGTCTGGCGATAGATGTTCCACGATTCAGGACGCAAATCCGCTGCAGTGTTGAGGAATACTTCGCCCTCATCTGTATTGCCAGCAGCGTGCAAGTATCGACCCAAGCGAAAATTCGCGTTCGCTAGGGCGCCGCTCGCTTTCGGTAGAGTTAAATGCTCGCGTGCTTGCTGCGGGTTGAAGACGTGCTTACTCGATGAACCAGTGACTGCCCAATCGCGTACTGCAGCAACGTAGGTCTCTTGCGCCTTGGCCATTAACGCCGCCGGTTCGTCCGGAACCGACATGTCTTCGCGGTTCATTGCGCGCCAGCCGTCATGGGAGCCTGCCGTTTCTGCCGGTCGCACGATTTGCCCTGCTTCGTTGATCCAGACAGACTGCGGTACGTTAACCATGTTGTACAAATCGGCAACATGATGCTCAGTATCGATCAGCGTGACGTAGGCCGGTTTCGCCTCGTCGATAAATTCGCGAGCCGTTTCGGCGCCGCGACTTTCTTCGGCGACCGCAATGATAATGAAATCTTCGTCTTTTACTTCGTCGTACATCGCCTGCCACACGGACAGATCATAACGACAGCCTCACCACGAGGACCAGGTTGTTAGAAATACCCGTTTGCCACGATAGTCAGACAAAGAATGCATTTTGCCGTCGAGATCCGGCAAGGTGAAATCGGGTGCTTCAAGGGTATTTAATACCTCAGCGCGTTGATTGGCCCCGGCGCCGAGCATCCACGTTGCACCGGCATTGTCGTGCAACACTGGGCGATCCATTAAGCGCCACCATTCGGCGACATTGACGTCGTCGCCATTAACGAAATTATCGGTGTTGGAGTGTGGTAGCGGGACGCATACCTCACCCTGACATAAGCCTTGCGGCTTTAATGTCCAACCGATAGCTGCTTCAACATCTGCGGCCTTCAGCCAAAGGTTTTCGCCTTCGACATTCGACGCGGAGACGTTACTCGCACCTAACTCGGTGAGTACTGTAACCATTGATGATTCTCCCGGAATGAATTTCCGTATTGTTCGCCAGCGACCAATTGCCGTTGACGGATGGCGAGAGAATACAGCGATTAGTGGGTGCGGACCACCAAGAAGTCAGGAGCATTTTCCGACACTAGACGCGGCGCTTATTTGAATGGGAGATTCGCCGAGCAGGCTACCTTATTCTAACGTGAGCACCCGGATCAGGTCCGTGCTGCCAGCCCGTGAATTGCTTCCCGTTGTGGCAATCACGATGTCGCCGCTGCGCGCGTAACCGGATTCTCGCGCGGCCCGCATCGCAAATTCAAGTCGATCGTCGTCAGCGCCATCGCCGGTGTATTGGATCGCCGTAACGCCCCAATTCATCGCTAAGCGCCGCACCACCCTTTGTGACGAGGAAATCGCTAGGATCGGACAGCCGGGACGGTACTTTGAGATAAGTCGCGAAGTAAAGCCTGTTTCAGTGAGTGCCACGATTGCTGCAGCCTTCAAGTTGTCGGCCATGGTAATGGACGCGTGCGCGACGGCATCGGTGACTCGATCGGAGGGGTGCGGCAAAATTTTCTGCAGATGGCCGAATTCCTGTAGGCCAATTTCAGCTTCTCGAGCAAGTTCTGCCAAGGTGCGCACGGCTTCAACCGGGTATGCCCCGGCGGCGGTTTCGCCGGAGAGCATAACCGCCGAGGTGCCGTCTAATATAGCGTTTGCCACATCGCTCACTTCCGCACGGGTAGGGCGGGGATTACGTTCCATAGAATCCAACATCTGCGTGGCAGTAATCACCGGCTTACCGTTAGTCACGGTGCTACGAATAATCCTTTTTTGGATGGTGGGGCCTTCGGCTAGCGGCAACTCAACACCCAAATCGCCGCGCGCGACCATCGTGCCGTCGGCCACCGCAATGATTTCATCGAGGTTCTCGACTCCGCCACGGCTTTCTATTTTCGCAATGATCGGTGTGTCCGCCCCTAATGCGTCGAGCTTGGCACGCAGTCGATTGATGTCGGCGGCATCCCGTATGAACGACGCGGCAACGTACTCGACATCGTTTGCGGCGACGAATTCCAGATCCCCTTCGACGTCGGAATCGATCGAATCAAATACGTTCGAGTTACCTGGGACGTTGACGCCCTTGTTATTGCGTAGCTCACCGCCACATTCGACGACGCAACGGATGCCATCGAGCGCGACACCCGAGACGGACAGTTCAATTAAACCGTCATCGAGCAGGATCCGATCGCGTAATTTCACATAGTCATGAAGCGTCGGGTGGGACACCGATACGCCTGCGATATCTCCGGGTCGTGCATCGCTGTAGAGCATAAATTCCGCTCCCGGTTCCAAACCGATCGACGATCCGTTGAGTATCCCGGTTCGAATTTCACGTCCACGCGTGTCGACCATGACGGCGAGATTCGCACCGAGTTCTGCCGCAACGTTGCGCATGCGCGAAATCCTAGCGGCGTGTTCGTCGAACGTACCATGTGACAAATTAAGGCGAGCAACGTTCATGCCCGCGACCATCATGCTTCTTAATGTCGCTTCGTCATCGCACGCTGGACCGATGGTCGCGATGATCTTGGTTTTTCGCAGTCGTAGATTCGAATTCAATTGAGTTTCCCAGTGGATATTTGATAGTTAAGGAGTCGCCGTATTCAGCGTATTCGGGAACTCGGTTAGAGCGTCGCTAGGACGATCAAAAATTTTAGCATTCGTCGCGCCGGCTACGGACGACTAGATTAATCCGAAACTTAGTACGATTCTCATACGTAGTCGCAGTTGAGCTTCCATGAACGGATCAGGTATCTTGCTTACGCGGTGCGGCAATACAATTAGTCCGCATACTGCGCACTACCGTTTCATTACTTACTGGCCGGGATTCGAAGGATAAGCAATGTTAAACCCATTTGATACGACCGAACGTCGCGCCTTTCGCGAATCCGTGGCCCGATTTATCAAAAACGAGATCGAACCGTACGTAGACGACTGGGACGAGGCCGGCACCTTCCCGTGGGAGGTGCACGAAAAAGCTTGTGCGCTTGGCTTGTTCGGATTTGGTATCGAGGAAGCTTATGGTGGCGTAGGCTTCGACGACGCATTCATGCGTTGTTCGTCAGCGCAAGCGTTTGGGTACGGGAGCAGCGGCGGAGTTGCGGCGAGTATTTGTTCGCGCAGCATTATGGTTGGACCCTTGAGTTCGCTTGCGGCAGAAGATCTTAAGCTCGAAGCACTGCCGAGGATTTTATCCGGAGAGAAGGGTGGTGCGCTCGGAATAACTGAACCGTCCGGCGGTTCAGACGTCGCGAACTTGCAAACTCGCGCCTCGCTCGACGGCGATGAGTACGTAATCAACGGAACGAAAACATTTATTACCGGCGGTATGAACGCAAGTTATTTCGTCATTGCGGCACGTACGGGCGAAGCCGGAATCGGCGGAATTTCGCTCTTTTTTGTTAAGGCAGATACGCCGGGATTTTCGCGTACAGCTATCAATCGAAAAATGGGTTGGTGGGCGTCAGATACGGCCACATTGTATTTTGAAGATTGTCGGGTGCCGATAAATAATTTGATGGGCGAACCCGACAAAGGATTTTTGGCCATCATGAACAATTTCAACTACGAACGTTTGTTTATGTGTGCACAAATGCTGGGCATGTCGAGACGATGTCTAGAAGATAGCATCGCATATGCGGGGCAGCGGCAAACGTTTGGAAAGCCACTCATAAAACATCAAGTGATCCGGCACAAAATCGCCAACATGTCATCTCAAATCGACGCGGTGGATTCGCTGCTCAATCAGATCTGCTGGAACGTAAACGAAGCGGAGATGCCGGTCGCTGAAATCTGCAAAGCGAAATTTCATTGTTCGACGGTGTTGGAATACTGCGCCCACGAAGCCATGCAAATTTTGGGCGGCGCGGGTTATCTGCGCGGCAACCCGATCGAGCGAATTTATCGAGAAACGAAAGTGATGGCGATCGGCGGTGGATCCGAAGAGATCATGCGTGATCTAGCCGTGCGCCAAATGGGGCTTTAGACACAAGCAACAAGTTAATTGCCAATGGTAGGAAAAACATATGACACAACCTTTACAAACCGTGAGTCAACTGGCCTATGTGGTGCGCGATCTTGACGCAGCACTAAAATATTGGACCGAGATTGTTCAAGCCGGACCGTTCTTCGTCTATAAGCACATACCGATTACCGACCAGCGCTATCGCGGCGGTGATTCGAATGTGGATATCACCGTTGCCCTGGGGTACTCGGGGGAACTCCAGATCGAGCTTATCTATTGCGAAGATGACGCTCCGTCGGTGTACAAAGAGTTTCTGGACGCCGGTAGGATCGGCGTACACCATGTGGGGATTATGCCAGTCGACTTTGCCGCGGCCTACGCGCAGTACACGTCACTCGGTATTGAACCGGCTTTCGAATGTTCGTTAGGGGGCGCGCCCGTGGTGTATTTCGATACCGTCGCACAACTCGGCCACTTTACTGAGTTCTGGGATAACAACTCGGTGTTTAAGGATTTTTTCGCTTCGATTGCGGATGCGTCGAAGGGCTGGGACGGGCGTGATCCGGTGAGAGACGGAGCGATTTAACGCGTGGGACTCGAGCTCAGTTAGCCCCAATGAGCGTGCGAGCGTGTTCTGCCAGGTTAGCCTTAGCAGAATTCTGACTGCAGGCGGCCGTTGAAAAGAATATAGGTCGGCATCGGCGCTTCTAGGTAGACGGCTGAGTTCGAGCTAACACGCACTCATGTTCGCTAACTATAGTCGCGCAGCGGAAGCTGCGTGAGGAATTTAATGAAGTCGGAAGTGCCGCCGTCCTAAGAACGCAAATGCACTCGCGAACAGTATTATTGCCGGCGGTAGCGGAACTGCGGTGATGTCGTAACCGATCACATCTAGAGCCCTGAGATCGGCCGCACTGACGGTAAACACCTGACCAAATGCGAGAGTTGGATCGAGGATGCCAATACTGTCTGTATCTTTCCAGTGACTGGCTTGGCGCCCGTCACCGGTAAAGACACCGGTGGAGAACAGGTACTCATTGTCTAAATCATCGAAAAATGCCGCGTCGCCTGGCGTTAAATTTCGCGTTGCAGTTGCAAAATCTGTAGTGTTCAGTGGATCGTCTGCACCGGGCGCGAAACGAAACAAATCTAGTAAGGTTGGCGCAATAGTTCCAGCTCGCCCTTGACTCAATAGGAAATCTACGTCGTCTGCTGCAGAAATAAATCCCAAGGCGTGGCCGAGTTCATGGGCAGCGACGGTTTCAAAATCCATATGGCCTGGCGTGACGCCATTGCTATTGTCGAAATCAAAATTAAAGTCGAGGTTGAAGTTGATTAAGCCATCGCGTGATCCGAACAGTGTGTCCAGATCGAACCCCGGCAATGCGAGCGCCTTGAAGTTCGCTTTCGTTCCGGCCAAATCGCCGAGGAAATCTATATTAGTGGGCAAATCAAAGTGCAGATCGCCTACCGATGGTAATGAGGCAACGATGCTGTCGTCACCTTCGGCGGCTGCGTCGATTTTCAACTGATTAATTACAGTATCTGAAAAGGTCAGGCCGGAAATTAACGTCACCGAAAAAGCTGAGGCGATGGTGTTCGAATTATCGAAATCAAGAAAATTCGTTTCGATATTGACCGTAATCGGATCGTCTATTCTGCTTGTCCACTGGAGTGCTGCACGGCTTAGCGCGTCTAAAGCCGGCTGGGTAAATCCGACGGGGGTGCCGAAATCAAACTCAAGTGCGTGAACGTGCAAAGAGACGCAGGTGAGTATCGCCGCACCGATAGCGCGTCGGATGTTGATTAATGGGATTTCGGTAAACGGTGTCATATTCTGCCGAGTGTACGCAGTTAACCTGTTAATAATAGGGATGAAACAATTCGCAACAAATGCCGGCAACCATGAATGAGTGAGAGTCAGGTTTCGATTCTCGGCAGATGTTCCCCGGGTTATCGACACAAACTCGCTATTACTTAGCTTAGCGCCAAATAATTAGCGAAGTATTGGAACAATGTAGCTTCGGTTCGGATGGTTAAAGATTGTGAGCGACTCCGTTCCCAGGGCCGCGAATACCGAAAGCCGGAGCTGCCAACGGAGATCGAAGATGAGTTTTACGATCGCCTAGCGTCGAATACGAGGCTGCGAGCGCAGGGGTAGGATACGCTCCCGCCGTTACTCCGGTTCGACAGCTAGCAGATTGTGCACTAGTGTCCCGACTCATCTTGATACCGGAGAACGAAAATGAAATTCTCGCGATTCTTATCTGCCATCGGAATTGGGTCCATTTTCATTAGCGTCTCGAATGCGCAACCCCCGACACCGGCGCTTGCCCGTGAGCCGATGACCAATGCCCGTATTGATGCGACACTTAAGAAATTGGATCTCGAGATGGTCGCAGGCGAAGGACCTTGGCAACTGGTTGTGGCTGGCCGCGAAGTCATGGTTATTACGGATGTGTCTGCGAACCGAATGCGAATATTGACACCCGTTGTTGCTGCGCAAGACTTAAGCGAAGAAAACTTACGCCGCGTGATGCAAGCGAATTTTGATTCGGCGCTCGACGCGCGCTACGCAATTGCTAAAGGTCAGCTTTGGAGTACATTTATACATCCGCTCGGTTCGTTAGATGATGAAGCACTGCTGTTAGGTTTAGGTCAAGTTGTTAATCTTGCCAATACGTTCGGTAGTAGTTACTCGTCAGGTTTGCTTTTGTTCGGCGGCGGAGATAGTCGCGGCATTCGAGAGCGCGAACTTATTGATGAGATACTAGATAAAGGATTGGCGATCTAGCTGATGCTCGATAGCGTTGTGCAATGCAGCCGAATCCGAGGTTCTCGGAAATCGAACGCATTTAGTAACGCACCTTGGTCGGGTTTGATGAGCTTTAACACTGCATACGGCGCTCATTGAGCGGCAACGTGAGAACCATTGCGCGGCACGAATCCATGTGTGACGTCTGTGGAGCATTCGTCGAGCTATGGCGGATTGCGGCCCGAACTAGGGCGTGCCCAAGATAAGGTGAACACACCGGCGCACGCAATCGTGAACTTAGCGCTGCTTGGCAGAAAGGGTGCGACTGGTCTCGCCGTTGGGGCGATTGTTCTCGGCGCCATGGTGCCGGATATCCCTATTGTTCTTTTCTACTTGATTGAGAAGTTTGTGCGATGCACTCCCGAGGCAATTATCTGGGGAGAACTGTACGAGATGTCACCATGGTATGTGCTAACGAGCACTTTGCATTCTTTCGTTGTCGTGGGCGGGATGTTCGTAATATTCCGATGGATAGGCAAACCGACGTTAGCGCTATTCTCACTGAGTATGGTGCTGCACTCGCTCGGCGATATTTTCGTTCACACCACAGATGCACATCGTCATTTCTTTCCCGTTAGCGATTATCAGTTCGTGAGTCCGGTTTCGTATTGGGACCCAAATCATTTTGGGATTTATTTCTTCGCCTTTGAGTTGTTGTCCTGCCTGGTGCTTTCAATTCATCTAATTAGAAAAAATTCTGTTCGCAATGTGAAGCCGTGGGTTTTGTCGCTATTGGGCCTCTATGTTGCTGGAATAGCCTACGCGTTATTTGTTTGGGCTATATAGGGGAGGGCGAAAGTCATCTCCGTCGGCAGGCGATAATTCACTTTCGATGCTAGTTTTTTATGCATGCAGCGCGATGCCGCCGGTACAGAGTATTTGATATGTTTGGTCGGAAAGTTCGAAAATCGCCGCCTGCGAGTTAACGATGCATCGCGTGATATTCCTTGTTTGGTTGCATGTCGACGGCGCTAGCAACACGGTTAGTCATGTTATAGAAACCGGCGATGTTCGCGATGTCCCAAATATCCTTCTCGCTGAATCCAGTGTCGCGTAACGTTTGGCGATCCGATTCGTTAATGGCGGCTGTGTCGGTAGTTAATTTGTCTGCAAAGTCCAGCATCGATCGATGGCGCGCACTCAGTTCGGCCGCACGGTAGTTCATAACCATTAGCTCGCCCAAAACCGGATTCTCGGAATATTCACGCACATTGCAACCGTGAGCCGTCAAGCAATAAAAACAGTGATTGGCACTAGAAACAACAACCGCGATCATTTCTTTTTCAAGGCTGCTTAGTCCCGATTTTCCGAACATTAAGGCATTGTAAAAACGTGAAAATGTGCGTAGTTGTTCTTCATCGTGACTGTATGCGGCGAGTACATTCGGAACCATCCCGAGTTTATCGCGACAGATGCCGAAAAATTTCTGTAGGTCCTCGGACAAGTCGGCTTCGTCTGGCAGCGCAATGTTCAAGGCGATGACGTGGTCTGGTTGATTCATTACTTGTCCTCTAAATCTTGCGGCTGCGGGCAAGCAACGGAGCCCGGGCTAAAAGAACGCGCTAGGCGTTCGATTAGCTCGGACCAATTGCCGTTCCAACTAAAGCGGCTTACAGATGCTCGCCGAACCATTCGAGCGCAGCGCCGGCAGTTGCTTCTACCCATTGCGGTTCATAGATTTCGTAATGCTGAATGGGATAGCTCGCCCAGCGCTTTGGCTCTGCGGCACGGTCGAACATGTCCCGGTATGCATTCGCTTTGCACAGGTCGTCCTTTTCGGCCGCGATTAGCATTAATGCTCGTGGGGCGATGGTGTCCACGACGTCGATGGGTCGATAATCGAGAGTCGCTTCGGCAGATTCCCAAGAGATCTCGCAATACATATCTGGAAAGGCCTTTAAGGCTTCGTCCATGAAAGATGTCGTCTGCGGGCTATTAAGCAACGTTGCGACGGGAACGGTTTTACCTTTTCCAGTCATGACGCGCTCGCGCCGATCTTCTTTTAGAAGCGCTTCGAATTTTTCGAGTTCTTGCGGCGAATAGTTTTCAGTCAATAGTCTACGGCCATCTCCGTAACCGACCTGCCCAACCGTGCACTTCACCCTCTCGTCACCCGCAGCGGCGGCAACCACGTGCGCGCCGCCGTTTGATGTTCCCCAGATTCCGATCCGCTCAGGGTCGACTTCTGGCTGCGCCTCAATCCACGTTACTGCGTTACGAATATCCTGAAGTTGCTCGCTTGCGATAATGCGCCACTTCGGACCTTCGCTACCGCCGAACCCACGATAGTCGAACGACAACACGGGATATCCGGCAGCAACGAAGTACTCCGCATAGTCCGGTAAGATAACGGTCCGAACACCACTGTATCCGTGACACAGCACAATACCCACCCGGCGCTCGCCTGGTGCTAAGTCGTCTGGCAGAAAGTAGTCGGCCTCGAGCTTCATCCCTTCGCTGTAAAAGTGAACAATTCGTGTTTGCATAATT
>JBLFWZ010000021.1:0-30321 GCA_047611905.1 Gammaproteobacteria bacterium
AATCCGGAGAATCTGAAAAGAGCTTCGACAGTTCTGACTTAAGAAAACGTCGCTCCTGTCTGGCGCCGACCCGCGAACATTTCAGTTTTCCGTCATTCGTCCAGCGTCGGAGGGTCACTTTGCTGATGTTAAGAAATGCAGCCGCCTGAGAAATTGTCAGCCACGCAGTCCTGTCTTCCTCATCCAACATGGTTCTTAGCTCTCGATGATGTCAAAAACTTGGGCTTGAAGATCATGATCATACAATGACTTTGGTTATGATATTCCATTGTTCCCGGTAGTGTATTGATTAATCAAAGTTAATCAATCTTACTCTGAGTTAAAAGTTTAAGAAAAATAAGACAGATCGAGCCCATTACAGGTCGATCCAATGAAACGAAAATGCTTTTACGGGATTCTTCGGGCGCTGAAACGGGAACTCGGTCAGGACTGCACTTTAACCTTCAGGATTATTTTGACCTGGTGCGATACACGGGGTGATGCATGGATGGGATCGAGCGCGTTGCGTTCGAATTGATTGCGGCGTATTTAATTGTCGCGTTCGGTATTTGCTAAGAAGAGATGGTGACGAAATGTGACTGAGATGTAATTCGGCTACGATGCGGAGACCGGCCTGCCAAGGAGGGTCAAAGCGAATGCCTATTTTAAGACGCAGTCTTTGCCATCCGGGCTATGGCCATACCCAAAGGCTTGCTCGGCCGTCGGTTATCTGACAACGAAGCTCGTTAGCAATTAATGTCGTGGAATTAATTTTCTTGGGTGTCCGAGAAAATAACGGGGCCCTACAAAGTGACTAAAGCGCAGCGGGGATGAAACCCGCTGCGCTGCGCTTCAAGTCGTCAACCACGCAAAAGGTTGCGGTTTACGTCCGGCTTTCGGGTGGATCAAAACATTGATCAGGGCGGGACCCGGGAAGGCCATGGCCGCGTCCAACGCTGCTTGTAAATCCGCCGGGTCAGTCACGTAAAAGCCTTTGCCCCCGAATGCTTCCATGATGCCTTCGTAGTGAGCGCCCGACGTCAGCATAGTGCCGGGATACGCGCCATCCGATGGTAATTTATCGACTCCTTCTCCGATGCCGCCGTTATTTAGCACGATCAATTTTATTGGCAGTTTGTAGCGCACTGCAGTTTCCAACTCCATACCGGAAAAGCCGAACGCCGAATCGCCTTGCACGCCGATGATTGGCCGGTCTGGGTGTACTACGGCAGCCGCAATCATGAAACCCAGGCCAACCCCCATCGTGCCGTAGGTACCGGCGTCGAGGCGCTGTCGCGGTCCGCTGTTGAACATTTGCGTGCGTCCGATATCCATGGTGTTGGCGCCTTCGCCAATAATGATCGCGTCGCTTGGCAGCCATTCAACGATATCGCGATAGGCTCGGTAATAATTCATCGGGCTCGAATCGTCGTTACTCATCTTCGCCACAGAGTCGAGATTGTCGGCTGCCTTGCTGCTCAGATCGCCACGCCAATCGGTCTTCGCCGGGTACTGCCAGGGTCGCTGATCGAGCTCAGCATTGAGCTGCGCCGTGATTGCCTTGCCGTCTCCGACTAGGGCGACTTCAGCGGCAACGTTGGTGCCGATCGTTTCGGCCGCGATGTCCAATTGGATGATTTTCACCCCAGGGGCGAAGCGCGGCGGCAATCCGAAGTGCATGATCCAGTTCAAACGGGCTCCCATCAAAAACACGACGTCGGCTTCTTTTAATGCGTGACTGCGTGCCGCACCAACTGACAACGGATCGTCGTCAGAGAGAATTCCCTTACCCATCGGCGATGCCAGAAAAGGCAATTGGGTGCGTTCGATGAAGTGGCGGATTTCATCTTCCGCGCGCGACCATGCCATGCCTTTACCGATCACGACCAACGGTCGCTCGGCAGATTCGAGCACCGCGAGCGCAGCGCTGATGTCCTGCGGCATTGCTTGTGAGCGAGGTGCGTCGCCAACTGTGCCGGTTGTGACGAGCTGATCGGCTTCAACCTGTCCCTGGATAATGTCGTCGGGCATATCCAGATAAGCGGGCCCTGGTCGGCCGAATAACGAGGTACGCACGGCTTGCTCGACGTAGTACGGAATGCGTTCAACGTGTTCAACGGCATGCGCATACTTACAGAGCGGCGCCGCTAGCGCGACCTGCCTTTCTTCCTGGAATGCGCCCATGCCGTTTTGGTAAGTCGGCGACGCGCCACCGATAAGAATCATCGGCCAGCAATTTTGTTGGGCATTGGCGAGGCCCGCCAGTGCGTGAATGACACCGGGACCAGATACGACCACGCACGCTTGTGGGCGGCCGGTCAAATAGCTTGCCGCTTGAGCCGCATAACTTGCCGACTGTTCGTTGCGCATCCCGATATAAGTGATGCCTTCGGCTTGGGCCGCGGCCGCAATATCGATAATTGGAAAGCCGACGATGCCGAACATGTATTCGACACCTTGTTGTTTGAGGGCGCGCGCAAGCACCACAGCGCCAGTGATTTGAGTCATGATGGTCTCCCTTACAATGATGTTCTCAGCCATAAACTAGCGCGACGAAGGCGTCTCGCACAAGCGCTACCGTGCGTGTCTGCAAGATTAGAAGTATGAACCGTCCAGTTGCTGGCCCGGTTAGGCGTCCGGGTGCCGTCAAACCGGCGTTTTATGCAGCCCTACCGCGATTTGCTCGCGGGCCATTTACTGGGAACATCCGTGTGCCGCGGGTAATGCTTGGTTTGCTAAATCGCTTACGGTCTTTAGAATCACTAATCCGGTGTGACTCTAAGCGGCAATTCGGCGCCCACTCTCGCCAGATTGTGCAGTTGGCGACGTGGCGGCGCGGTTAGTTCGATGCGTTTGATTCGTCGGATCATCGCTCCCAATAGCGCGCCTGTTTCCATGACCGATATGAACTGTCCCGGACAAGTATGAGCACCGTAACCCCACGTGAGTGCTTTCATGGGATTGCGCGTGATATCCATTTTTTCAGGATCCTTGAATTCCCGACCGTCGCGGTTGGCCGCGCCGTAGCTGTGCAAGGTCCGGGTTGGTGCCGCAATTTGGATTCCGCCAAAGTCCACGTCTGCCGTCGTAACACGGCTGAACCATTGCGCTGGGGATTCTAATCGCAAGCATTCGCGGATCGCTGATAGCTGCAGGTCGGGCTGGGCGCGCAACAAGTCCCACTGATCCGGATGTTCGGCGAATAACAGCAGTACGGCGGAAACGGCATTCGCCGTCGTGTGGCGCACGATGGTTTTGTAGGATACAGAGACTATGTTCCGAGAACGTCCCGATGTCGAACCGAACGTGCTTTGCAAGTTACGCAAATCGACCATTTCATGGGCGAATTGCTGAATCCTATTGCTAGGTGCGCGATGAGGTGTGCTTCTTCGCTTTCATACGCTGCTGCCAGCCGCATAAATTCCGTCGCAATTTGTCCTCGATTGGCCGTTATCACCGCGCCAGGTGCTCCGCAACACCGAGCCAACAATTTCTTATTCGCAGAGTGGCTCTATGAATGGACTCAATTGAGACTGGTTGTGACGTGAAGTAAGATTGGCGCGCGGAAATTTTGTTGACGATAAATTACTAGATGCCCATGAGCCCGGCGAGCGTTGGCAACGCACGAGAGAGAACAATACAACAACCTACACGGAGACATTGAACTGATGACAGAGTTATTCACGGTGGAGAATGTGGCCAATCTTGGCGTACTTATTTTTCTTCAAGCGGTTCTTGGCTTCGATAACCTTTTGTATATCTCGATTGAATCGAAACGCGCGCCGCTGGAAAGCCAAGCGGCGGTTCGTAAATGGGGAATTCTAATCGCCGTGGGGCTGCGCGTAGTACTCCTGTTCGTCATGATCAAGCTAATTGCTAATTTGACCGAACCATTCTTCCACATCGATTGGCATGGAGTGATTGAAGGTTCATTTAACTTCGCGACACTGGTGTTTCTGTTTGGCGGCGGTTTTATCATGTACACAGCGGTGAGAGAGATATCACACATGTTATCTGTCGATGATCTCACCCATGAAGGCGACAAGGCGGCCAAATCATCCGCAACTCAAGTAATCGCAATGATTGTCTTTATGAACCTGATTTTTAGCTTCGATTCGATATTATCGGCATTGGCGATTACGGATGTCTTCCTAGTCCTAGCTACCGCAATACTTATCTCAGGGATCGCGATGTTAGTACTTGCGGATCACGTCTCGGAGTTCCTCCGGCGGAATCGGAAATACGAAATCCTGGGTCTTTTTATCTTGTTTATCGTTGGCATAGTTTTGCTCGGAGAGGGCGGTCATCTCGCGCATCTGAAACTATTTGGTTTTGCCGTTGTTCCCATGTCTAAAGCAACATTCTACTTTTCGATCGCGGTGCTTGTGGCTGTCGATTTGGTTCAGTCGGGGTATCAGAAAAAATTGGCTATTGAACGTCAGCGCGGGACGGTTGACGTGGGTTAGGCTCCAAAATGGGCGCGCAATTCCCGGTCAGTAGAGCGTGTCCAGCGGCACAAAATGTAATCGAATCTAATGATAGGGGGAATCGTGCATCGTGCTAGACAAATCCGGGGCGTCGAAGCGCCCCGGTGTCTCAATAGTTAGGCGAGTTGGTGTAGTCCATCAAGTAACGTGCCGTAAAGCTCGTTTAACATGGTGACTACTTCGGCGTCGGAAATGCCTTTTGCGTCCCAGTTGCTTCCCCACCGGGCAATCGTTTTGTCGCCGTCATCCGCTAATGTGACAACTGCACAGTAATTTTCAAACGGCATCACATCGTTGTAGGTAATGGTATAGGCAAATACGGTATCGTCGTGTGCCACGTCGAGACGCTCAATAACTTTTCCACCGTCTTTCATTACCACCGTGCGCAGCGCGCCCAGGCCTTTTCCTGTTACTTCAAACGATGCAATCATCTCGGGCAGCAACTTGTCCAGTCCACCGAAATCGACGAGTATGTCGAAGACTTGCTTGCGTGGCATGTCCAAGGTTCGTTCAACTAGCACTTTGTACATTTTGGTTATCTCCGTTCGTGTATTGATGACAAGTGGCAAGGCGATTTCTTAAGCTTCGCGTTATGGCGCCACTCACTGGTTTGCTCGAAACGTCAGGCGAGATTATACCCGTAAGCTAACCCTAGAGTGCGAAACGCATCGGCGCAGATAGTCTGCTCGATGTACTTTCGAGCACCGAATGGCCCTATGCTCGGATAGGCCATTGTGTTGCTGCCTTACGTTCGATGGCGACGATGTGTTGCGCTTTATGTGGCAGCCCTATTGAGCTGTGACTATCGGTACAATAAGTGCGTGCAAGATAAAGCCAAATTCGCGATACGGGTCCGTGCGACAAGACAATGGGCGGGATGTGAACTGCTTAAGTTTTCAAGAAATTGTGAACATATCAGCCGCTCCAAAGTTTGATAGATGACTCTAGATAGCCAACTGTTATCAAAAATCGAGCTCTGCCAAGGGCGCGATAGATATCGATTCCGACGCCGTGCAAAGCGGGTGGTCACGGTCCCCGAGCGCCAAAAGCTGGAACTCGACATCGATAGGTCGATCGGTAGACGAGAACACCGACTTAGTTCCGTGCCGGCGCTCAATTACCCAGAGGAGTTACCGGTATCGGTGCGTCGAAGGGAAATCTCCGATGCGATTTCAAATAACCAAGTTGTGATCCTGGCGGGCGAGACGGGCTCAGGCAAAACCACCCAGCTGCCCAAAATATGCCTGGAGATAGGTCGCGGCATCGATGGGTTAATCGGGCATACGCAACCGCGCCGGCTTGCCGCACGCACGGTCGCGAATCGGATTGCCGAAGAAATGCAAACCCCGTTAGGCGAACTGGTTGGCTTCCAAACTCGATTTCAACAGAGCCTGAGCGAACGCAATTTGGTCAAAGTAATGACCGATGGGATTCTGCTCGCAGAAACACAACACGATCGTTGGCTGAATAATTACGACACGATCATCCTCGACGAAGCGCATGAGCGTAGCCTGAACGTCGATTTTTTGATCGGTTACCTAAAACAATTGCTCGCTCGCCGCTGCGAACTGAAACTTATCGTGACCTCGGCTACTTTAGACGTCGAACGTATCGCGGGGCATTTTGCCGGCGCGCCCGTGATCACGGTGAAAGGGCGTACTTACCCGGTCGATCTCCGCTACCGCACCTTGGTCGGTGAGAACGATAACGACGATGACATCAGCGTCAATAGCGGCATTCGCGATGCAATTGACGAGTTGCAGAAAGTTGGACGGGGCGACGTGCTGGTGTTTCTGCCAGGCGAAAGAGAAATTCGCGAGGCATCCAGCGCATTACGCAATCTCCGCGATCGATTCGATGTTCATGCCCTTTACGCTCGACTGTCACCGGCGGAGCAACAGCGGATCTTTCATCGCGGCGCTAAATCACGCATTATTCTTTCAACCAACGTTGCCGAAACGTCGCTTACGGTGCCGGGTATTCGATATGTAATCGACACAGGAACGGCGAGAATTTCGCGCTATTCCTGGCGGGCACAAATTCAGCGCCTGCCCGTAGAGAAGATATCGCAAGCCTCGGCAAATCAAAGAGCCGGTCGTTGTGGGCGCACATCACCAGGAATTTGCGTGCGCCTTTACTCGCGCGAAGACTATGCGTCGCGCGAGGAGTTTACCCAGCCGGAAATTCAACGCACCAATCTCGCGGCGGTCATATTGCAAATGGCAAGTTTGGGACTTGGCGAAGTGGCCAATTTCCCATTCATTGATCCGCCCGACCCGCGCTTAATCAAAGACGGCTATCGCTTACTTACTGAGTTACAAGCCGTCGACAACGCAAAGCGATTGACACCAGTTGGCAAACAGCTTGCCCACTTACCGATCGATCCTCGTCTGGGCCGCATGCTGATCGGTGCGGCTGAATACGATTCATTAAGCGAAGTACTTATTATCGTTAGTGCGATTGCGGTACAGGATCCGCGCGACCGTCCGTTTGATAAACGACAAGCCGCTGATGAAAGTCACGCGCGTTTTAACGACCCTCGCTCGGACTTCATTGCGTTGCTCAATCTTTGGAATTTCTTGGAAGCACAATCGGAAGTGCTTTCGCAATCCGCATTACGACGCCAGTGCGTTAAAGAATTCATCAATTTCAAACGGTGGCGCGAATGGCGCGACCTTTATCGTCAACTGAAGACGTCGTTGCGCGATCTCGATATAAAACTGAATTCCAATGCCGCGGACTACGACAAGATCCATCGCGCTTTGCTGTCTGGCTTGCTCGACCACGTTGGATTTAAGAACGATAAAGGGACGTTTCTGGGTTCGAGGAGCCGTACATTTCATCCATTTCCGGGATCCAGCTTGCGCAATAAACCGCCAAAGTGGGTAATTGCAGCAGAGATCACCGAGACGACGCGCGTGTACGCAAGGACGCTCGCTGGCATCGATCCGCAGTGGATCGAAGGCCAAGCAGCTCATCTCTTAAAGCAGCAAGTGAGCGAGCCGCATTGGCAAAAAAGCGCCGCGCGAACCAGCGGTTACGAAAAACTCACGTTAAACGGCCTCGTGATCGTTGCGCGGCGATTAGTAGATTACAGTCGAATTGATCGAGGCACGGCACGAGAAATCTTTATTAGACATGCGCTCGTGTACGGCGAATGGAACAGCCGCATCCCCGTCGTGCAGCAGAATCAAGAAATGATCATGTCAGTCGAAGAGCTAGAAACGCGAACTCGACGGCGAGATATTTTGATTCATGAAGACGATCTCTTTGCTTTTTACGAGGAACGCGTCCCGGCGAACGTTTGCTCGGGCGCGAGCTTCACAAAGTGGAGTCGTAAGCTTGACGATATAGACGTTTTGCGCCTCACCGCGGAACATTTAGTGAGGGAAAACGCGCCTGCAATCAGCGACGAAGATTACCCGATTGTGTGGCGCCAGGACGGGTTTGAATTACCCCTGAGCTACCGTTTCGATCCGGGTACCGAAGACGACGGGGTCACGTTGACGATCCCATTGTCGTTACTCAGTCGAGTCGATGATGCACGCGGTGATTGGCTAGTTCCGGGGTTGATCGAAAACAAAATTATTGCCCTATTACGTGCACTACCGAAACGTTTGCGTAAGAATTTCATTCCGGTGCCGGAATTCGCGCGCGCGGTTGTTGAAGCGATTACCCTCTTCAACGGAGGGCTATTCGAGCAATTGTCTTCAGTGTTGTTTCGAATGACGGCTGTAGAAGTACCGCTGTCTGAGTGGAACGTCGATATTGAACCGCATTTGTTGATGCGTTATGTCGTACGCGGCGCGGACGGATCGACTGTGGCTAGCGGGCGCGATCTCGAACGTTTGAGAAAATCGCTTGCCGAAGCAATCGAAACTCGCCCGATTACCGCGACGCAAGAAGCGTTCGAAAGGCAAGAAGTCTGTGGGTGGGATTTCGGTGAATTGGCGACTTCGGTACCGTGTCAGGAAGACGGCTACAGTATTGAACGGTATCCGGCCTTGGCCGAGGAAGATGAGCGGGTCGCGCTGCGCTTATTTGATGACCCGAACGTGGCGACGAACAAGATGCACCGCGGGCTATCTCGATTAATCATGCAGGATCTGAAGAAAGAAGTCCGATACCTCGAAAAGAACATACCAAACATCACTCGCCTCAGATTGCTTTTCCATCCGGTTGGGAACGCTACGCAATTGAATGAAGATCTGATTTTAACCGCGATCCAACGGTGCTTTATCGATGGGCAGGAGCTACCGAACAACGCGCACGGTTTCGCCAAACTTATCTCGACTGGCCGCGAAGGACTCATTGCCGAGGCTAATAAGTTGGCGGGATTGGTCGGACAAATATTGCAATCGTACGCGGATGTTCGAGGTCGATTAAATCGCGATCTACCCTTGTCATGGATAGAAGCAGCTAAGGACATTGAAGCACAACTCGTCGGTCTGATTTACCCTGGGTTTGTCAGCGCAACGCCGTCTAAATGGCTAGAACGGTTGCCTCGATATCTCAAGGCCATCGAAATTCGTATGTCTAAGTTAGATCTTACACCCGATCGGGATCGTCTGCGCCGCTCTGAGGTTGAACCCTTGTTCCTTCGGATTAATCAGCTTAGGTCTGAAGAATTAAAATTTCCTGGCAGACTTCTTGAGTACACGTGGAAGCTTGAGGAACTGCGCGTTTCGTTATTTGCTCAAGAACTCGGATCAATGGAAAAAGTCTCGGTTAAACGCCTCGACAAGTTGTGGGATGAAATTCAGTGAGTCCTAGCTGGGGCGAACGTGAATAGATTCCGAAAACTCATCCGCCAGCTGCAGAGGATCCGCGCGACCGATGGGATTCCGATGATGGTGGCAGTTCTCCCGTTGTTATGTTGGTCAACGCTCTGTGGCGGTGGCCGCGAACGAGACCACGCCCTCGACCCAACGGGTCAGGCGTTCGATTTGCGCTATGGAGTGGATACCGTGGGTATTACATCGCTGAGTGAGCTTTCGATTGCTGAGCCCAACTGGGTGTACGGCTTGGACTACCAGCCCGTCGAAGTTTTAGATTTCGCCAGTCTATTTGCAGAACTATTGGTAGAGCTTCCGAGTACCGTATTCGTCGATCTCGGTGCGGGCAAAGGCCGGGCGGTGCTACTGGCAAGTCAACTGCGATTTAAACAGGTCATCGGCATCGAGATATCTCCAGAGCTGGCTACGGTGGCGCAACGTAATGTGGAAAAATTCGGACCGTCTAGGATCGCCAACTCACAATCCGAGATCATCTGTGGCGACGTTGCCGAAACGGTATTCCCGCTAGAACCGCTAGTCGTTTACTTGTACAACCCGTTCGTTGTTCCGATTATGCAGAAAGTGATTAGCAATCTGATTGATTCTGTCATTGAACATCCACGGCGCATTCTGGTCGTTTATTTTCGACCTGAGCTTGCGGATATGTGGGATCATCCTGCTCGGTTCTCGCTAGTTAAAGCGACCTCTAGGTACCGCGTTTACGAGTGCCAGTAGGCGGAGAAGTAAGGCAGCTCTTTTAAAAGCAGAATTCTCGAGTCGACGATAGGTAGTGATACACTTTTTACTAGTTGAGTAAAAATAGCAGCATTTCAGCTGCAGCTTAATTTTGAGATATTTCTATGCCACAGAACGCACCAGGTCCAACTTCACACACCTTTTTTTCCCAGCGCTTGCGCTTGCACTTCGTCGATTGGGGCAATCCGAGCGCCCCACCGTTGTTGCTAGTTCACGGTGGTCGCGACCATTGTCGTAACTGGGATGCGGTAGCACTGGCGTTGCGCGACAAGTGGCATGTCATTGCCCCGGACTTGCGTGGTCACGGCGATAGCCAATGGTCGACGGAAGGTAATTACACGATGAACGGCTACATTTACGATTTGGCGCAGCTCATTCATCAGCAAAATCTCGCACCGGTTACGCTGCTTGCGCACTCGTTGGGCGGCAATATCGCCTTGCGCTATACCGGGATCTATCCGGAAACCGTGCGCCGTCTTGTGGCCATCGAAGGCTTGGGATTTTCACCTAAGTTGATGGCGGAACGGGCCGCGCGTCCGCTACATACTCGCTTGAGTACGTGGATAGACGAGCAACGCGAGTTGGCTGCACGTAAACCGCGACGCTATGTGTCAATCGAGGAAGCGTACGCGCGCATGCAGGAAGAAAACAAACACCTCTCGCCAGAGCAAGCCCGCCATCTAACAGTTCACGGCGTAAACCAGAATGAGGATGGTACTTATTCATGGAAATTCGATAACTACATGCGTTCATGGGCACCCTATGACGTGCCGGCTACGGACATTCAAGAATTGTGGTCGAGGATCACCTGCCCAACATTATTGATTCATGGTACGGAAAGCTGGGCAACCGACCCGAGTACGGATGGTCGCGCGGCGCACTTTGAAAACGCAGAGGTGGTTGCCGTGGAGAAAGCGGGGCACTGGGTGCACCACGACCAGTTAGAATTATTCCTTAAGCTTGTTGGCAATTTTATCGAATAAGTTGGTCGGTTGACGCATTTTTTGCTACGGCGTGGTCGAGCGATCGGTTGTTTTACCGACGAAACGGCACCATTGACGATTGCGAGAAGCCGGCCTGCTGGTAAAAACGCTGAGCGCGCTCATTGTCACTATCAGTTAGCAAGGTGACCCGCAGACAGCCAGCCTTTTCAGCGCGGTTTAGCGCGTAGTTGAGCAATCGTCGACCGACGCCCGCGCGCCTAATGTCCGGGCCAACGATCATGTCTTCGAGAATGCCAACTCGCCCGCCAAGTGCGGTCGAGATCGAATAAAGAATCATGACAGTTCCGACGCAAGAGTGTTCGTGCTCTGCGACTGCGACGAAGCCGAGATGCGCATTCGACAAAACAGTCTTTAAGGCCGCAATTTGTTTTTGCTTATTGGGTGAGAATTCCATTTCCTGCGCGAACAGCACCCCGAGTAGATCCGCGATCGCGTCGAGATCACGTTCCAATGCGTCGCGAATGATGATGTTCATGTTGCTAGCATCTAGATCGACTGCCCACAGTTACCTACGCCGCGTCGATTATTTTCCACGCGCCCATCAACCTGCGCGCAAGGCTAAGATCTTTTTAATGTCGAAAGGGCTTTCGTCTTGGACGAATTCCAAGGTCTGAGTATCAATCGCCTTGATCGACATGCGATCGGCAAGTTCGTTGCCCTCGACGCCGACATGACCATTAACATGAAAAATGTCGAGGTGGTCGTTAAACGCTTGATAACGCGCAAACATTTCCTTGATGAGATCCAAATTCTTGATCTCGCCCGTGGCTTTCTTCCAGCCTCTTTTTTGCCAACCGACTGCCCATTGTGTAATGCATTGAATCGAATATTTCGAATCACAAAAAATTGCAACGGTGCGGTCCTTCTCGATTTCGTCGCTGGCCATTATTAAGGCCTGGTTTAAAGCGTTTAACTCGGCGGTGTTGTTAGTGCCATTTGGGTCGTATAGCCCGTACCACAATTGATCAATGATATTGTTTCGGTAAATCGCGACACCAGAACCTGCTTTTCCCGGATTCGGATCACAGCCACCATCCGTAAATATTTTCGTATCGATGGGCATCGCAGCAACTTCCTCAGCGGGATACGTTTTGCCGCTGGCGGAGGACTTTCCCTCGGCCCTGGTTTTCGATGTTTTTTTCGTCGGCCCAGTTGCGCCACTAAACGCTACTTTAGCTTCTTGGGGGCTCGCAAAAGATTGATACTTGGCGCCTGGGAACCGCTCAACTTGATCTTTGCAGGACGCCCAGTCCGTGAAGATGCCTGTTTGCCGTCCTTGCCATACGACGTAATATTTCGTTGCCATGTTGACTCGATGTGGTCTCTTTAGGCATCGATCAAGCGAACGTTTTATGTTGCTGATCGATGCGGTTTCAGTGATGTTACTGGTTCATGGCTTTCGGGTTATTGAAAACTCCTTCGAGGCTCGCGGCCATCGAATATTGCAATAATGGTGAGCCTAAAACCCCGCAATTAAGGTTGCAACGGGTAAGCGTCTCCGCGGCTCCGATGGATCACTGCGTTCGCGACGCAGTCTTTTCGACGAGCGAGCATTTCTGCTGCACCTTCAGCCTTCGCTAATTGGAGGAACGAACCATGACTCGGATACCAGATTGCCAATATTTCGTGAATCTTGTCATGAGCACAGCCGATGGGTTGGCCTGCTACGATGGTGCGCCATAATACTTTGCCGCCGACTTTCTCAACCGTTGAGTGCAGGATAGCCATGTACGCGAGATACGCTTGACCGTCCGGGAAACCGGCTTCATTGCTATACAAATTTTGATTCAGCATGAGCAAAGCGTGGTCGCTGGCACTTGCAGCAACGCTTCGAATAATCTCCAACTCGTGTTCTTGAATGTTCATTACATGGTTTTCAAGCATCGTCGGCCTCGCTAGGAAATTGAGTGTGAAATCTGGTAGTTGTCTAGTCCTTGCTTTGCTAGGAACCGCCGAACGCTAAGTCCGGCCGCAAAGGCGATCATAATAACAAACGGGATATAGATGATATCCTCGGCCGCCCGAGGAACGTAGCTCGCGACGAATACTGCGAAAACCAAATTTGCGCCGATCCTATGCAATTGCGGCCAACGCCGAACGAGCAATCGTTGGGCGCGATCGCTCGAGGTGAACGCCATCGCGTAGATGAAGCCATAGGTCGTATAGTCTGATGGGGTTCGATTTGATCACAGGCCTGTTAAGCTGAGACAGTGAAATTAGAGGAAGGTCCGGCGAGTTTCCGCGAGTTCTTAGGCGCCCAGCGCCGAGCAAGATGCGATTTCACGAATCATTCGGCCGTTCGGCATTAACTAATCCAAATCGTTCACGGCGCTAGTTAGCCTTGCGACTGTACCATCTACGTCGTGGAGCTTGTCGAGGCCGAATAAACCGATTCTAAAACTCATGAAGTCTTCGGGTTCGTCACACTGAAGCGGTACACCAGCCGCAATCTGAAAGCCTTGGGCGAGAAATTTCTTACCATTTTGAATTTGCGGATCGTTTGTGTAACTCACGATCACACCAGGTGCCTGAAAGCCAGCCGCCGCGACACTTTTGAAGCCGTGGGTTTTGAGTAGCGCGCGCACGCGATCGCCGAGCGATTGCTGTTCTGCGCAGACCTTAGCAAAACCGTAATTTTCTGTTTCCAGCATCGTATCGCGGAGTTTTCGTAAACTATCGGTCGGCATCGTGGCGTGATAGGCGTGGCCGCCGCCTTCGTAGGCTTGCATGATCTGGTGCCATTTACCGAGGTCGCAGGCGAAACTCGTACTGGTGGTCTCGGCCAGTCGGGTCGTGGCCCGATCATTTAGCATCACTAATCCCGCTCCGGGTGAACCGCTCCAACCCTTTTGCGGGGCACTAATTAAAATGTCGACGTTGCAGTCTTGCATGTCGACCCAAATGCAGCCGGAGGCGATGCAATCGAGGACAAACAAGCCGCCGTATTCGTGGACAGCCTGACCGACGGCGCGAATGTAATCGTTCGGCAACATCATGCCCGACGCCGTTTCAACGTGCGGCGCGAAAACCACCGCCGGTTGTTGCTCAGAGATTTGCGTCACGACCTCGTCGATGGGAGCCGGCGAAAAGGGCGATTGCGATTCGCTACCGGCCGTTCGTGCCTTCATGACGATGGACTCTGACGGAATCGACCCCATGTCGAATATTTGGCTCCAGCGGAAACTGAACCAACCATTGCGAATGACTAGGCATTTCTGGTTGGTGGCGAATTGGCGGGCCACTGCCTCCATCGCATAAGTACCGCCGCCGGGCACGACAATCGCCGTGTCGGCGTGATAAACGTCTTGCAAAATTCGCGATATATCCTTCATTACGCCTTGGAAAGAGCCCGACATGTGATTCAGCGAGCGATCGGTAAAAACGACTGAGAATTCTGCGAGGCCGTCTGGATCGACGTCGGTAAGTAATGATGGCATACGTAACGTTCCGAATTTGGTGATTAAGGCGAGGGATTCTGCGGAATCTTGTCAGCAGACACAAGCCGGGGCTAGAAGTAACCGCCTGACCCTGGAGCGTGAGCCCTGGATCTCGAGTGCGCAGTAGCGAATCGTCGCGTTTTCAGGCTGATCCACTGAACAGACCGACTGAACAGATCGACTGGTACGGACCAGAGCGCGGACGTGTGATAGGGTTCCGCTGACCGTCATTGTCGAGTGAACCCGGACGTTTAAAAACCAATGAGCGAATCGCCTTGTCTGATGTCAGCGACTGCGCTGGCGAGCGCAATCGCCAAACGAGATCTCGGTGTGCGCGAGGTAATGCAGGCATTTTTGCAGCGCATTGAACAGCTCAATCCGGCAGTAAACGCTATCGTTACCTTATGCCCTGAGCAGGCGCTTGAATGCGCAGATGTACTCGACTCGGTCGCACCGAATGGCGCTCGTGGCCCGCTCTTTGGACTCCCGATCGCTATCAAAGACCTGGTCCCAACTGCGGGCATCCGTACGACTTTTGGGTCGCCCATTTATGCGGATTTTGTTCCCGATTTCGATGAGTTATTCGTCACCCGGCTAAAGGCTGCCGGCGGCATCATCATCGGCAAAACAAATACACCGGAGTTCGGTGCCGGTTCGCAAACCTTCAATCAAGTCTTCGGCGCGACGCGCAACCCGTACAATTTGGCGCGCACCTGCGGGGGCTCGAGTGGCGGTGCGGCGGTCGCGTTGCGCTGCGCAATGTTGCCGCTAGCAGACGGTAGCGACCTGGGTGGATCGTTGCGCAATCCCGCATCTTTTTGCAACGTGGTTGGACTGCGGCCGTCGCCCGGTCGCGTACCTAGCTGGCCCAAGCAGTTCTCTAGCGATCAATTTGCAGTCCATGGTCCAATGGCGCGTACTGTCGAAGACGTCGCGCTGCTATTGTCGGTAATGGCGGGCCCCGATCTAAGAGTACCGATTGCGTTACCTGAATCGGGTCAATTATTTAACCAAGCCTTTGCGAGCGAACTTCCCGGCGGACGCTTTGCATGGAGCCCTGATCTCGGCCACGGACCAGTAGACCCGGTCGTTACATCGGTACTCGAGCAGTTTTTGCCGGTGATCGACGCGCTCGGTGGAACGGTTGAATTGGATCAGCCAGATCTCCACGATGCAGGCGCGATCTTTAATACTTTCCGAGCATGGGCGTTTGTAGAGCGGTTTCGTGACGATTACGCGAAGCATCGCGATCGGATGAAAGATACCGTGCGCTGGAATATCGAAGAGGGCTCGAAATTGTCGCTTGCGGATCTATCCGCGGCGACCATCAATCACAGCGCGCTCGTGGCCCGCGTGGCGACATTCTTCGATCGATATGATTTTCTGGTGTGTCCGGCTGCCGCTGTGCCACCGTTCGCCATCGAGCAAGAGTGGGTCACTTCAATTAACGGTCAACAATTGCCCACTTACTTGGATTGGATGGCGGTGTGCTGGGCGATTACGGTCACCGGTTGTCCGGCGATATCGATTCCGGCGGGTTTTACCCCGGACGGTTTGCCGATCGGCATCCAAATTGTGGCGCCGCGCGGGCGTGATCGCGAATTACTCGAAGTCGCGTATGTCCTTGAACAAGCCACGCAACACGGCTTGCGACAACCCGATATGCTAGTGTCACATAGCTGACGAGACACTGAGAAAACTAATGCGTATTCCACCACCCTGCACACCGATCCGCGAGTTTCGTTCGCTATGAAGTCGTTGCCTGCTAATGTCGTGCTCTACAAACAGACGCCGGAGTTCGATGCGCGAAGTATTCCGCCCGGCTTACAACATGCACACGCAACGAGAGAGGGTACTTGGGGATTAATTGTCGTCTCTGAGGGTGAGCTCATGTATCGAATTCTTGACCCAGTACCAGAAGAATTGCGGTTGTCGCCACAGCTTGCGGGTGTTATCGAGCCCGCCATAAGCCATGAAGTGAGTGCACCCGGTAACGTAAGGTTTCATATCGAATTTTATCGACAGAAAATTACAGGGTAGACCCGCAAGCATTCCAATTTAGTGCATGCCAAGCTGCTGCACGCCGACCTCTCGTACCACTTCAATTAAATAATCGATATCGGCGCGCCTGAATCGATGGTTAATAATGCAGGCGCGAATAACTTGTTTCCCCTGTAAAACCGTGCCTGTAATAAAAACCCGCCCGTCGCGTTCAAGCGCATCGAGCAGTCGAGAATTCAATGCATTGATTTCGATTTCAGTGGATGCGTGATTTCCGATAAATCGAAAGCATACGATAGCAAGCTCTGCGCTAGCGACTAATTCGAAATCGCTTGCGGCTGAGGCGATTTCCGCAAGGTATTGGGCCATCGCAATATCTTTACTAATCATGGCGCGGAAATTTTCCGCGCCATAAGCCTTGAACGACATCCAAACCTTAAACGCTTTCGTATTGCGCGATAAATCGAAATGATGACGCGACACGTCAAAGCGCTCTGCGCCCGTACCGTAATCCAAGTACGCTGCGGATTCGTGATAGGTCCGTTTAAGTGCGTCCCAATTGCGTACTAAAGTGCAGCCAACTTCGTAGGGCTGATAGAGCCATTTGTGGTAGTCGAGCGCGATCGAATCTGCTGAGGCTATGCCGCGGTAGTAGTCACGCTTTGCAGGTAGTGCGGCGGCTAATCCGCCGTAAGCCCCGTCGACGTGAAACCACATATCGTGGTGGCGCGCGATTTCGCCGATCGACTCGAGCGGATCGATCGCGCCAGTGTTGACCGTTCCGGCACTGCCAATGACGCAGAAAGGCAGCAGTCCGGCTCGTTTATCCTTCGTAATTTGCACGCTTAGCGCGTCCAGGTCGATTGTGTAATCGTCCAATACCGGAATCTTTCGAAAATTGTCACTGCCGATGCCGAGCAACTGCACGCTCTTATCGAGGCTGTTGTGTGTTTGGGTCGAGCCGTACACGATCAGCGGTGGCAGGCCGAATAAGCCTTTCTCGCGAACCGAATATTTTTCGCCGAACAGGTTTCGTCCTACAGTGAGGCCGGTGAGGTTTGCTGCCGAACCGCTGCTCACGATTGCGCCGCCCGTATGGTTTTCAAGCCCCATAAAATCTGCGGTCCAGGCAATAACGCGGCGCTCGATTTCTGTCATGGACGGGGCAAGATGCCATTTAGCAGCATTTTGATTTAGCGCAGATGCGATCAGATCGGCGATGACTGAAACTTGGTTGCCGCCGGACATAACGTAGGCAAACATCTTCGTGCCAATATTCATCGTAGGATGGGCTAGCACTTTGTCGTCGACCTCACGCAACACATCATCCATGTCAATCCCAGTCTCAGGCAGTGCCTCGTCGAACCATTCACGCACGGTTGCTGCCGCGATTCCTGGATGCGCATTCGCGTCATACATGGTGCGATAGCGTTCCACAATGAGGTCGACGCTATGGGTGAGGTCCCGCTGGAATTCTTTGAGCGGACGGTCAAGGTTACTTGTTTTCGACAAACGATCTGCTCCTGAGACGATGGGTCTAATGTGTGCGTTTGTGTTGCGTTAAGTTCGCAACAATCTAGCGGTCGCATAAAGCCGACCAATGGCTATACTGACTCGCATGCATATAAAAAAATACGATTTCGATTATGGCCGGCGGACCTTCCTCGAAAAAACGGCACTTGGCGTGGGGGGCGCTGGTGTTCTCACTAGCCTATGGCCGGAAATTTGTCGTTCTGGTGATATCACGCGCGCCTACCCAGAAGAACTTCTGAACATAGAAGCGTATACAAAAGGTGCGGTGAAGGTTGGCGATGTGATCACCGCGGACAACATCGATCTCGTCCAGGACCTTGTCGATCCTATTTTGTATCAAGAAGTGAAACAGGATCGCAGAGAGTTTTTCATCGAAGAATCTGTGACAGACGCGCAGACGATGTTTCCGCCGTATTTCCTCGATGCTACGGTGCGCAATCAAGGCCAAGCGATGTTTGGTGAAGACGGCAATGTATATACGAAAGAAGGCGCGCCTTGGATCGGTGGACTGCCGTTTCCCGATCCGCAGACCGGCAGCGAGGCGATTGCCAATATCACCTTGAGTTGGGGGCGACACGATCAGGCGATCTACGCGATACCTTCACAAGTCGTCAATGCGAATGGTGAAAATTCTTACGAATACGATTTTGTCTGGGCAGAGATGCAAGCTACGGGTTTGGTTCACCCGAGATCTAACAGTCCCTACCTCGAAGGGCATGAGGACAAAGTTCGCTTCCAAACGATCTTATTCACCCACACGAACGATGTGCGCGGCTCTGCGTTCCTGAATATTTGGAAATATGACCAGCGAGAATTCCCGGATCTGTTCGGTTACCTGCCACAGTTCAAACGGGTGCGACGATTCCCCGCCAATCAGCGTTTCGAACCTTATATGCCGGGCATGAATCTATTTTTATCCGATGCTTGGGCATCCGGCGATCCGATGCTGACCTGGGGTAATTTTAAGATCATTCATCGCGGCCCGTTCCTGGGCTCTACGCATAACCAATGGCTACCCGAGAATAAAAATTGGCAACCCGGTCTGGTTGGCGGCGCGAAAGACCAATCTTATTTTCGCGTCGGCAAATCATTAATTCCGGAAGTGATCATATTCGAAGGCGAACCCACGGGTTTTCAGAGAGCGCCGGTTAGCAAGCGGCGGATCTATGTCGATGCACGCAACATGGGTATTCCGCAGGCTATATCCTACGACCGCAAGGGCGAACCTTGGAAAGGCTTTGAGGCCGGTGCCGGACAACGGAAGTCGGGTGAGCATGAAGTTCGCACGAGCGACGGACGTTTGGAATGGAGTTGGGACTGGGTGATTAGCCATGATGTGCAAGCGAACAACGTCACCCGACTTTATCAAGGCGAACAATGCCGCGGTAATTGGCGAACAGAGCTCGATCCAGACATTGACATGATGTCGGACTACATGACGGTGCAGGCGTTGCGTCGTCTGGGGATCTAATTGCCCTTCAATGAATGTGCTTCCAGCACAAGCTTATCCATAAGCTTGTGCTGGAAGCCAAGTCACCAATGCCTGCCATTTAAATATCAATAGTAGTCCCAGGATCTGCAAAATAATAAACGGCGTGACGCCGCGATAGATCGTCATGACGTCTATTTCAGGTGGTGCGACTCCTTTTAAGTAAAAGATCGCGAATCCAACCGGCGGGGTCAGAAAACTCGTTTGCAAGCAGACCGCGAACAAGACCGTGAACCACACGGGGTCGAATCCTAAATTGACGACGACCGGAGACACTAGCGGTAAGATTATCAACGTAAGCTCGATCCAATCGAGGAAGAATCCGAGTAAAAAAGTCGCGACCAGAATACAGATCAAAATCCCGTTTCGTTCGAACGGTAAGCTAAATAGTACGCGCTCGATGAGTTCGTCGCCGCCGAGTCCGCGTAGCACCAAAGAAAACGCCGTTGCGCCTATTAAAACAGCAAAAATAAACGCCGTTGTTCGTGTCGTTTCGCGCAGCACGTCACGCATCACTGAGAAGCTTAATTGTCGTTTTATTAGTGCGAGCAGCATGGCACCGGCTGCACCGACACCGGCCGCTTCCGTTGGTGTCGCGATGCCGAAGAAGATACTTCCGAGCACCGCGAGGATGAGAAACGCAGGAGGCAAAATGGCAAAAAACAGATCGACGACGGCGTCAAAATCAAAAGGTTCGACTTCCGCAGCCGGCGCCACTTCCGGGCGCAGCCAGGCATAGATCAGTATGTACAAGATATATAGGCCGCCGAGCAACGCGCCAGGAAAAACCGCGCCAAGAAACAAGTCGCCGACGCTCATTGACATACGATCTGCCATTAATACCAGCATGATGCTCGGCGGGATCAAAATACCCAAGGTTCCAACTGCGCACACGGTACCTGCAGCAAGCGATTTGTCATAGCCATTGTCGAGCATCACTGGCAAGCCGAGCAGTGCGAGCAGCACGACCGATGCGCCGATAATGCCAGTGCTGGCGGCGAGCAGCAGTCCAATTATCGCAACGGTGACGGCCAAGCCACCGCGCAATCTGCCGAACAATCGCGCGAAGCTCAACATTAACTGATTGGCTATTCCCGAACGATCAAGCAGCAGACCCATAAGAATAAACATGGGCAGCGCGACCATCACCCAGTTTTCCATGACGTTCCAGGTGCGATCGACCGTAAGTGACGTGTAAGCCCAATCCAGATCCATTGGTATGCCGAGGTCGACATCAATCACGATCGCAATTGCAGTAAACAACACCGCCAAGCCGCCAAGAATCCAGGCGACCGGGAAACCCGTAAAAACGAGCGCGATAAAACTCGCGAACATCGCAAGCGCTAATATTTCATTTGGCGCCACGAGGTGCCTCCGGTGTTAAAAATAGTAGCGACCAGACCTGCGATAAACGTGACACCGTGGCTATCAGCAGCAGTGCAAATCCCGCCGGCAGCGCGGCCTTAATTAACCAGCGCAACGGTAAACCGCCTGGCGCCTGGGATACTTCCTGCATGTGATAGCTCGCCGTTACGAACGGGACGCCAAAAATGAGAATCACCGCAGTGAATGGCAAGACAAACAGCAACGTGCCGTATAACTCAATCCAGGCGCGCGTGCGTTCGGTCAATCGTTCGTGCAACACGTCGACACGAATATGCGAATCCGCTTGGTAAGCGTAGGCTAGCCCGAGTAGGAAGCCACACGCATAGATGTGCCACTGAATTTCTTCGAACTCTACTCGACCTTCGCCAAAAGCGTATCGCAAAACCACGTTACCAACGATGGTGATCATCAGCATTAGCCAAAGCCACGATATCGCTTCGCCAATCCGTATGACTAACGGATCGACTAAACGTGACAATCGAGTTTCAGGTAAATTCACTGCAGCTCAAAAATCACGCGGTAAATAAGCGCGGCGCTTCCAATGCGCATAGTCGTTGCGAAAACTTCGTTGCGATTCTAGAATTTCGCGAAAATCCGCGCTCGCGTCTGCTTCTTCATCGAGTATTTCTTCTGTGACTTCTTGCATGCGGCGAAGGAGTTCGATGGGCAGGTTCTCCGCGCTGACGCCGATCGCAGGAAACCCTGCAATTATGCTGCCTTGACTAGCCTCTGTGTTTGCTAAATTGCGCGTCACCCCAGCAGTACAAATGGCCTCGATCAGTTTTTGATTCGAGTTCGGAAGGGCATTCCACACGTCGAGATTGACGACGAAGTGTGCGGCGGTGGCGGGTTGGTGCCAACCGGGATAGTAATTATAAGGCGCGACCCGGTTGAATCCGAGTGACTGATCAACTATCGGTAAGGAAAATTCAGTCGCATCGATAGCGCCTTTTTCTAAGGCCTGAAATATTTCGCCACCTGGCAGCATCGTTACGGATGCACCAAGACGCTCCATCACCTTACCGCCAATGCCTGCGAAGCGGATTTTCAACCCTTGTAGATCAGCGACGGAGGTAATACGTTTGCGAAACCAACCTGCCGTCTCCGGGCCCGTTAGTCCACACAAGACCGGATGAATGTTAAAACCTTGATAAAGTTTTTCACCGAGTTCGCGTCCACCGGCGTTATACCACCACGCAGTAAATTCCGCAGGTTCCATACCAAAAGGCACTGCGGCGAGTAACGCCGAGGCTGCGTTCTTTCCCTGATCATAGCCGAGCCAGCTAAACCCGGCAGAGACTTTTCCGTCGCGTACCGCGTCAGTAATACTAAACGCGGGAACTATTTCGCCAGGTTCAAATAGACGCAAGTCGACGGCGCCGCTGCTGGCCTCGCGTAGCATCGAAACAACATAGAGCGGGTTGTCGCCGATACCCGGCATCGTAGTCTGGAACGATACCGGTACACGCCAATCAATCGGCTCAAACCCGACACTACCGAGAGTAGTTAGCGCCTGAGCGTGCCCTCCTGGCGGCCGAATAGCCAAGCTCCCGATCAGGCCGACCAAAAACGCAACGACGACGGCAAGCAAGGCGGCGCGATGGGTAATCATAGGTATTGCAGTTGTCGGATTTCAATTAATGGGGATATTGCATTGTCTCGACAAGGTAGTCGAGCAGATACTGTGTCTTACCAGACTCGAACGTCGAAATTTGAGGGTCGCTTGAGATTTTTCGATCTTGTATGCTGGGCCCAGTGAGTAGAGCAGGCCTGCGCCGTCAACACCCGTCGCAGTTCAATCATAAAAATAATCTATCTGAAGACACTTGCTTTCGCTGCATCGACGCCGGAATGGGTGATGAGGAATGGATTTCTAGAGCGCTTCTTTGGCGCTCCGCCGTCCCGCGTGTGTGCATTTGGCCGGAATCTAGAGTCTGAAGATTTGCGGTTAAGCACGATCGCACAGGTAATTGAATGCGCATTTGTGGAACTAAGGCTGCTGATTTTCGTAATACAATCGGCTCAATACTGCTGTTTTCTATCCTCTCTATTAGCGCTGCGTGCGCGCGCGATGTTATTCAAATACCTGCTGAGTCGTTCGAGCGCATCGATCTGACGAGTTATCTAGAAATTTTCGAAGATCCAATTCGTATATTAGAAATATCGGATGTGAGTGGCGAGCTCCCCGACAACACATTCGTACCAGCAACTCGCCAAAACACGAATGTTGGATTTTCGTCGTCAGCAATTTGGGTGCGATTTACCGTTGCGTTCGCTGATCAGCTGAAAGAGCCGATTCGCCTGTTACTTGACGCGCCGCTGGTCGATAGCATCCAGTTCTTTACACCAGTTCCTGATGGAGGCTGGAGCATTGAGGAGACGGGTGATGGTGTACCGTTTCGATCTCGTCAGATAAATCACAGGAATTTCAATTTCAAAATAGAGAGTAATCCCGCCGCAGCGCAAACGTACTATATGCGTCTGCGCAGTGACACCAGCGCGATACAGTTACCACTGTATATTTATTCACAAGCGGAATTTGAGAGCGCGACAAGCCGCGGCAACTTTGTGTTCGGCATCTATTTCGGCCTAATTGCACTATTGATCGCCGCGAGCCTTGCCACGTGTTTCATGTTTAAGACGCCGAAATGCGTGTCATATTGCGCTTACCTTATTTCATATCTTCTATTTCAGTTGAGCTTCAACGGTTTTGGTTTTCAATTGCTATGGCCGGACTCGCCACTGCTACAAGCGAAGTTGCCCACTTTGTTTTGTGGAACGACAGTGATTTTTGGGATCCTATTTTCGAAACGATTTCTCGAACTGGGGACGCGTAGCGCGAATATTGATCGTGTGTTGCTATTGCTTACATTTATTGGGGGAGCTGGTGTTCTGTATCACTTATCCGGATCAGGCAATTACGGCTCTCGCTTCATCGTTGGCTGCGGCCTAATATCATCCGTGCTAATTTTCTTCGCTGCTGCACGGGCGAATTATTTAGGTTATCGCCCGGCGCGTCTTTTTTTGATTGGCTGGACACTATCCTTGATCGGGGCCGTTGCCACAGGCGGATACATTCTTGGGATTGGACCGAATCTCCCTGGTTTCGCCTATGCAGTCCAGCTCGGTTCGCTCTTTCAGATTGTATTTGTCTCACTCGCTTTAGCACACCAAATTACTGACGAACGACAAAAAAAGGATCTTCGCATCCGTGCAGGCCAAGATGAATTGCGAGCACTGAATGAAAGTCTTGAGCGTCAAGTGGCCGATCGAACACAGGAATTGGAAATTCGCAATCAAGAGTTAATCGAACTTGCTGTCCGTGACGGTCTAACGGGACTCTATAACCACAGTACCACGATCGAACTCCTGAAGCAGGTAGTGGAGCACAGCAAACGCTATGATTTTCCGACCACTGTTATGATGCTCGATATAGACGATTTTAAGTCCGTAAACGATACATTAGGCCACCCCGTCGGTGACAAAGTGATCGTCGCTGTTTCGCAAGTGCTCGTCGACGAGTTACGCAAGGCCGATGTGGTTGGTCGTTACGGCGGTGACGAGTTTCTAATCGTGTTGTCTCATGCGGATCTATCAGCTGCTCGGGAACATGGTGAGCGCTTGCTCGATCGGATACGTGGGATTGATATTTCGGAGCTTGAGTCGCGAACCATCACGGCGAGTCTTGGGATCTCTATTTTGAACTCACGGGATGATCGAGCAACGGCATCGGATTTAATTTGGCGTGCTGACCAAGCAATGTACAGTTCGAAGCAGGGTGGACGAGATCGTTTGACGATCTCAAACGTGTCGCTGGTTGCGGCAAGTCGCTAGAAGCCGTTACAGGATATTCCGAAATCAATTCGAGCCAGCGCACGTCAATCGATCTGGGTGCGTCGCGTTCACTGTGAGTTGCCTAATTGAAACTATCGTTTAGCAACTCCCACAACGCACAAGTGTAACGATAGAGTAAGTCTGCAACTGCGAAGTCGGCCTTGGTCGTGCCGGATCCGCTTAGTAACCGGCTAGTAGAGACGTCCCATTCATTCGCAATGGCAGCGTAGTCGAACGCCGGATCGCCGCGTGCCGCGTATTCCCAGTCTAAAAGATAGAGTCGTCCTCGATAATCGATGACGTTGGCGGGTGTTATGTCGCGATGGCATAGCTTAATCCCGGCGGATACTGTGCGTCGCCGGAGAACGTGATCTCGCATCGTTTTAATTGAATCGGGAACGCGGTAATTTGCGGCCTCAAGTTGTAACCAATAATTTTCGGCGTGCTCGTAGTAATCCGTAACGGCAATGGGAATTTTGAGTTTGTGGACTTGTTCAACGAAATCGATTAATTTTTCTAGGTTGCCATCATCCCGCAAGGCATTCGGTTGCCAATGGACGCCATCAATAAATTCTGTGATTAATATTTCGCGCTCCAACGAGCAATAGGCTACCGCCGGCGCGACACCGGCGTCGGCGGCACAGCGCCATACGATTTCCTCGCGGGCCCTGTTGATGCCCAGTTGCTGCGCCTTCGGCGATCCGATGCGCAGCACCCATTGCGATCCTTCGGCGCGTATTAGCGTGCTCTTGTTCGTGCGGCCTTGAGACAGATCGCGTATTTCTTCGATCGGGCCGCGAAACGGCAGATCGAGCTCGTCCGAATTAAGTCGTTTGTGCATCGTGCGTCGTTACCCGCTTGCGAGATAGCGGCGGCGCCAAGTTGTGTAACCCGCAACGACAATAATGAGATAGGCAAAAAAAAGTAATGCCGTAAGGTGTAAACCACGTTCGATATACAGTGGGATCGAGACCGCGTCTATGACGAACCAGTAGAGCCAGTTTTCGAGAATTTTCTTTGCCACCATGATGGTAGTGACAACGCTAGCCCAAGTTGTAAACGAATCTACGTACGGCCAAGCTGCTACCGTGTGCCGACTCAGTAAGTAGCCAGACAGTAGCGTGAGTATCGCAATCGATCCGAGAATCATTGCATGGCGTTGTAAGGGTAAGGCAGAAATTGCGATGCCGTTGTGCGCGTGTCCACCGTGACGCCATTGCCGCCAACCATAGATGGCCATGCCCATGTAGTACACATTGAGTGCCGAATCCATGAGCAGGCTAACGTTCCAAAAGAGCGCCGTGTAAATGAGGGTGCTAACGAAGGCGCAATACCAACAGAGGTGACTTTCCCGAGCCGCAAGCAACAAATAGCCAATCGCCAGCAACGCGGCACTCGCCTCCCATGGCGACAGTTCGGCGAGCAATGTCTGCAGTTCTTGCACGCGGCTAAACGGGTTCGGACGCAGGCGTGTATCCCGGGATTATTTTTGCGGCAAATACTGCAGTACCGTAAGTCGAATAACTCCACGCGATGGTGTCTATCATCGCGGTCATTACCGTCTCAAAGTCGCCGATTAATGTCGTTGCGGTGGCAAACGTTTGGATCTCAATGTCCGGGAAACTATTGAGTTTTTCGATCACGGCGTCGATCGCCGGAATAAAATCTTCACGTAACGGGTACATACTCAGTTCGGCTGTTACATTCATCTGCTTAGTTCCGTTTATTACGTTCATCCGATGTTAAAACACGTAGTTGAGATTGACGCCAAATACGCGCGGCTCGCCGCGTTGGTAATACGATCGATTGATGGCGAAACCGTCGCGCGGATCGTTGGCAAAAAACACGCCATGGATCTGGTTGTTAGTATTGAACATGTTTCGGATCCACGCTTGTACGGTTACTGGTCCGACGTCGTAGCTCATGCTGGCATGAGCTAGGGTGTAGGCATCAATTTTGCCGTCGTGATAGTAGCCGAAGAAATTTTCGTCTCGACCTTCGACTTCTACGCGGCCACGCAATCTATCGCTGAACGACAGATTCGCGCCCGCGTTATACGTCCAGTTCGGTGACTTTGCTTGATCCCGATTGTTTGATCCGCGAAACGCAAACGTGCCCAAGTCGAACACCGTCAAACGGTCGACGCTGGTCTCCAGATAGCCGACGTTGGCGAAAAAATCGACGAATCGATTGGCGGCATAATTGAGTTCAAGCTCGGCGCCGTAGTTTTCGGCGTCACTCGTGCTGTCAAGAAAACTCGTGAATATGAAACCGTCAACGACAAAGCTTTCAAGCTGAGCATCGTAGCGATCCATATGAAATCCGGTTAACCGGAGTCTCAACCGACGATCGAGGAAACTCGCTTTGAGACCGATTTCCTTATTAAACAGTGTTTCAGAAGAGAAACGTTGGCGGTTGACCAAAAACGATTGAAATCCGGCACTGACTATCGGCAGATTCGAACTTGTATCGGTGTTTACGCCACCGGGCTTGACACCCCTCGACAATGTTCCGTAGAACAAAACGTCATCGGAAAATAGATGCTCTAATGTGAGTTCTCCGCTCCAGTAATCCTCGCTTGAATCGGTCACGAGCGCGTTCGTATCCGTGTATTCGTCTTTGAAATGTTCGAACCGAATGCCTCCGGTGACCACCCATCGAGGCGTTATCTGATAAATGGCTTGTCCGTAAGCTGCGTAGCGTTCGGTTTCGTATTGGCTGGAAAATGGGCCGAAGTGCTGTCGATCGAGGTCTTCATCACGATGTTGGGTATAAAACCCGAGCACCCAACTCAAACGTGCCGGATCCGATTTCAAACGGATGTCGGCCGCGATGACGTCGCGTTTGCGTTCGAAGATGTCCGTGCTGGTATATTCATTTAGCGGATCGCAGCGCACGCCATCGCAAAAGCCGGCGAATACCCAGTCTTCATCAAACCCGTATGTTTCATCAGCGTCGTGCCAGCTCACTAAGGTCTCAAGTTGGAATCCGTCATGGATAGTCCAATTCGATGACAAGCCGAGTGAGATCGATTCCTGGGCATCGGTGCCGGGTTGATCGGTGCGCGTATTACGGGTGTTCTCGAGCGAAAACGCGTCGTAACCGTTATCGATATCCGTGTAGGCTGCGGTCAAGCGAATGTCGGCTACTTCGCCGAGCGACCAGTGCAATTTACCTCGAGTACTTAGTTCGTCCCGATCATTAGTGTCATCGCGGCGCACAAAGACGTTGTCAATAAAACCATCCGAGCTGAATTGCTGCAGAGCGATCCGTCCGGCTAGGTTTTCGGACAAGGGACCGCTGAGCGCACCGCCAACGTGCCAGGTGTCAAAGTTCGCGTAGCCCGCGTCAACGTAGCCAGACAACACGTCGCTGGGGTCGTGTGTCCGAATATTGATCATTCCGGCCAAGGCGTTTGCGCCGAATCGAGTGCCCTGGGGGCCGCGCAGTACGTCGATTTGGTTCACGTCGATCAGCGATGCGCCGGTTGCGGTTGTGCCGACTTCTAAGCCGTCTATGGTTACGCCAACAGAGGGAAAATGTTTGGGATCGACGAACTGCTCGAGATCGCCGACGCCGCGAATCTGGACAAATCGAGCTCGGCCACCGCCGGCCGTGAAGCTAACGTTCGGTAATACGCCGAGCACGTCATCGAGGTGGCGCGCCGCGCGGTGTTGTATCACTGTGTCGTCTATGACGCTAATGCTGCCCGCGCTTTGCATAAACTTAGTATCGTAGAAGCCCGCTCTAACAACGACTTCTTCATCTGATCGCATACCAGAGTCGGCGGCAGATAACCCCTGCGTCGCGGCGATTAAGCACACGGTGGTCACACGTAAAAACATTAACAGTCTCCTCGGAGCGTTGCTCAAAGAGACCCGGATGAAGTAGAGAGAACTGCGATGAAGCTCTGTCCTATCCCTACGCCGGCATTATCCGGATCAGGTTCACAGGGTTCATTGCGGTGCAATGTCTCAGGCCCGTTGGCCACCCCTTAGGAATATCCCCGGCGGGCGGGGATGATCTGGCCGAATGGTATCAAGTATTCGGCTGTAAGCATATAGGCGCGGCAGTGATTTTCGATGCTTGAGAGCGTGTCATTGTCGTAAGACGAGACGAGACGAGACGAGACGAGATTCAGATTCAGATTCAGATTCAGATTTGATTGCCGGCTTTATTCAGTGATCATTTTGTGAAATCCAAGAACGGTGCTGCTATCGCAGCTGTAGGGCGGGCCGATTAGAAATAATCAATCGTTGGCGCGCTAGCCATGGCCACGGCTTTGTGCGTCGCGACTAGCCGAAAAACTACTCGATTTGGCCACGCCATGGTCTGCTCGGTGTGCCGCATCCAAAGCTAATGACGAGACAGGAACTCAAGAACAATCCGCCAAACACGTACAGCCAACGGCGATGCATCGTTCGGTCTCTCAAGGTCTGCGATTTTTTTATGGAATGCGCGATTTTTACTGAGGTGTCGAATGCGTTTACCAGGACAGTGCGGACGTTTGAATTGCCGCTGTTTGCCGAGCCAAGTGCCGCGCGCATTTCGCCCGCAAAAATCGAGTCCTGGATTGTAACGAACGCGCTTGCGAAGAGAACGCTGGTTAGCGCAGCGACGAGATACATCTTCATTAATGTGACCTGCTGATTAATCGCGAATCGTCGACGGTTGCAAATGATTCTAATAATCGCCTTAGCGGGTCGTAATGCTTGCGCCCATTTCTTTCTGCTTGGCGGCAACACCTGCTGGTGGCGGGAGTTCGAGGCCGCGTTGCACTGCCGGACGCGCTGCGATCGAGTCGATCCAGCGTTCCAAATGGTTTAATCCGTCGATCGGAATGCGCGCCCATCGATGGGTTTTAACCCATGACCAACTCGCAATGTCGGCGATGCCATAAGCACCCGCAAGATACTCGTTGTTTTCGAGGCGCGCGTTTAACACTTCGTAGAGGCGGCGTGTCTCATTCTTATAGCGTTGGCGCGCGGCCGGAACGTCTTCGTTGAAGTATCGCTCAAAGACCACAGCCTGGCCTTGCATCGGGCCGATTCCGCCCATTTGAAACATCAGCCACTGGATGGTGAGGTAACGACCCGCGAGGTCTGTGGGCATTAATTGGCCGGTCTTTTCGGCGAGGTACATCAAAATAGCCCCAGATTCAAAAACCGTCATTGCGGTATCCGAGTCAACAATAACCGGTATTCGTCCATTGAGGTTTAGCTCAAGGAACTCGGCAGTATGTTGTTCACCTGCGGTCAAATCGATAGCGTGAAGCTGGTAGGGAATGCCAAGTTCTTCGAGTGTGATGGTCGCTTTCCAGCCGTTTGGCGTTGCGGAAGTGTATAGATCGATCAATGGTTTGCTCTCTCGGGCTCAGTTAAACCCAGTTGCCGTTAAATATAGTCGGTTAAGTAGATTCGGTGATTATGCCACGAGATACCCAAGCCCTTCCGCTCTCCGCTCGGTGTCACCAGTTCAATTGGTAGCGCTAAGCATGTCAGAATGGCGCTCGTTAATTCTGCCAATGCAATAGGAGCCTCCATGATTGAACTTTATACCTGGCCCACGCCGAACGGATGGAAGGCCTCCATTGCACTGGAAGAGATGGGCATTCCCTACAGCACGCATGCCATCGACATT
>JBLFWZ010000022.1:0-29967 GCA_047611905.1 Gammaproteobacteria bacterium
CAATCCGCCGTATGTACCTACTGGCGAGTGCGTACAACTGCCAGCCGAATACCGCCACGAGCCGCGTTTAGCGCTCGACGCGGGCGCCGACGGTTTGAACTTAGTGCGACGGATCGTCGCCGACACAGCGGCGCGTCTGAATGCGGGCGGCAACCTCATAATTGACGTTGGTGAAATGGCGTCAGCGGTCGACAGTGAGATTTCAACAGTCAATTTCACGTGGATTGATTTGCTCTACGGCGGCGCGGGAATCGGTGTCGCGCGAAGAAATGATTTCACGCAATAGCAGGGTCTACCGACCTCAGCGGTCATTCATTGCTTGGATACACGTGGATTATACGTAAAAGTCGCTTAGACGAATCGCAACGACGTAAAATGCCGCCGGGTTGTGTATTACAATACGTGGATGTCTGGAAATACATTTGGAACATTGTTCACGTTAACAAGCTGCGGTGAAAGCCACGGCCAGGGTTACCTAGGAATCGTCGATGGATGTCCGCCTGGCTTGGCATTAAGCGAGGCGGATCTACAACTAGACCTCGACCGACGCAAGCCGGGGCAAAGCCGCCACACCACTCAACGCCGTGAAGACGATCGCGTAAAAATCGTGTCCGGTGTTTTCGAGGGGTACACGACCGGCACCCCGATCGGACTCATGATTGAAAATTCCGATCAGAAATCGAAAGATTATTCGAACATCGCGGAAAAATTCAGGCCCGGTCACGCCGACTATACCTACATTCAGAAATACGGCGTACGTGACTACAGAGGCGGCGGTCGTGCCTCGGCTCGCGAGACATGTATACGGGTTGCGGCGGCCGGAATCGCAAAAAAATATCTAAAAGAGCAACACGGTATAAGTGTGCGCGGCTACTTAGCGCAGCTAGGTGGTGTCGCCATTGGTTTTGAAACATGGTCGGCGGTTGATCAAAATCCCTTCTTTTGCGCTGTCCCTGGGCGTGTTGCGGAGTTAGAAGCGACCATGGACGCCTTGAGAAAATCCGGTGATTCGATCGGCGCAAGGGTGAATGTTGTCGCTAGCGGCATGATCCCAGGACTTGGGGAACCGATATTCGATCGGCTAGATGCAGATATCGCAAAGGCTATGATGAGCATCAATGCCGTCAAGGGCGTAGAAATCGGCGATGGGTTTGACGTTGTCACACAACGTGGAACGCAACATCGCGACGAACTCGCGCCGCAAGGTTTTCAGAGCAATTCTGCAGGTGGAATCTTGGGCGGTATTAGTAGTGGGCAAGACATTACGGTCAGTATCGCCTTGAAGCCAACCTCAAGCATACGCCTATCAGGTGACACGATTGACGTGCATGGAGAAGCAACCGATGTCGCCACTTTGGGTCGCCACGATCCTTGTGTTGGGATCCGCGCGACGCCAATTGCCGAGGCCATGCTGGCCCTTGTATTGATGGATCATGTGTTACGTCAACGCGGGCAAAACGGTGGCGTACACGTGACGACGGCGCCGATACCCGGCACCGCAGTCTAGGCGACGAATTTTGCGTTTTCCAAATACGCTTAACGAGAACTCACCGGACTCGTCGGCCATTGGTGCCGAAAGCATCCTTGAAGAGATATCGCAGCGCGTTGCCAATGCTATGGAGAATCGTACGCGATTGAAAATTGTCGGCGGCGGTACTAAAAATTTTTACGGGCGCAGCACTGACGGTGAGACTTTGCCGGTTGCTGGATACTGCGGTATCACGCAATACGAACCAGCAGAACTTGTGATGACCGCGCGCTGCGGGACCCCGTTGAGTAAAATCGAAGAAACATTGGCGGCCAATGGCCAGATGCTCGCATTTGAACCGCCCAGTTTTGGAACAAACGCAACGCTTGGTGGCGCGATCGCGGCGGGTTTGAGTGGCCCGCGCCGCCCCTACGCAGGTGCCGCGCGGGACGCCGTTCTCGGCATCAAAATCATGACGGGTACTGGAGAGGTATCGAGCTTTGGTGGCCAAGTGATGAAGAACGTCGCAGGTTACGACGTGTCGCGGTTAATGACGGGTGCGTTGGGTACCTTAGGGGTATTGCTTGAGATTTCCGTCCGTGTCGCTCCGCGCCCGCAGATCGAATCGACGATCGGCTGGGAAATCGGCGCGCTCGAAGCGCACGAAAAAATGATTAAATTTGGGCAACAACCGTTACCGATCAGTGCCATGGCCTACGACCATGGAATCATGCGCGTACGTTTGGCAGGGCATCCAACCGCAGTTAACGATGCGCGGGCAGAACTCTCACCTGATTGCCAAATGGCGAACGACTATTGGTATGAATTGAAAGAACAGACCTTACCGTTTTTCCACGGAGCCGAACCCTTGTGGCGGTTGTCAGTGGCGCCGGCATCGGCCACTGCGTTAGACGGCCAGTGGCTATGGGACTGGGGCGGCGCGTGTCGATGGCTACGTTCCGAAGAACCTCGCGAGCGCATTCGAGAGGTCGCGCGGGCGGCAGGTGGCCACGCGAGCTTATTTCGACACAGCGCAGATGACGCGCCTTTTACCCCATTAGAATCAGCCAATTCAATCTTGCATAAGCGGCTAAAACAAGTTTTCGATCCCCACGGAATTTTTAATTTAGGGCGGATGTATGCAAGACTGTAACGTCAGCTACCTAGCGCACGAGCGATCACATGCGGGCTAAATTTTCGTCCGAAACCTTGGCGTCTGCAGACAACGCCGAAATGGCGTCGATCATGCGCGCCTGCGTGCACTGTGGGTTTTGCAACGCGACGTGTCCGACCTATCAGTTGCGCGGTGATGAGTTAGATGGTCCGCGCGGGCGCATTTATCTAATGAAGGCGATGCTCGAAGACGCAGATCTTAGCCGTTCGACGCAGCTTCATCTTGATCGATGCTTAACTTGTCGTGCGTGCGAAACGACCTGCCCGTCCGGTGTGAATTACAGTCGCTTAGTCGAGCTCGCGCGGCCGATTGTAGATGCGAAAGTTGGCCGGCGGCCGTTCGACCGATTTAAACGTTGGTTGCTGCGCCAAATTGTGCCGCATCCAAGACGTTTTGGCGCGCTACTGGCAGTCGCGAGAATTTTTAAACCGCTTTATCCGCGCGCCTTAGCCGAACTTGTGCCGAGCGCAAAGGCTATGCAAAACCCTTTGCAAGAACAATCACACGGCCGAAAAATGTTGCTCATCGAGGGTTGTGTTCAGCAGGTTGCTGCGCCAGAAATAAACGCTGCCGCGCGCGAAATTTTTGGGCGTCTCGACGTCGAACTTGTTTCGTCGGCAAACGCCGGATGTTGTGGCGCGGTGTCCTACCATCTCGGCGAAGTTGCAGAGGCGCAAGCCTATGCACGGCGAAATATCGATGCCTGGTCGGCCGCGGTGGGCGAGGGCGCGCGAGCGCTAATATCGACGTCGACGGGCTGTACTGTGATGCTGAAGGAGTATGGCGAATTACTGCGCGACGATCCGCTGTATGCTGCGCGGGCCGCACAAATATCGGCGCTCGTGCGTGACCCAAGCGAGGCCCTTGATGTCGGCGAACTTGCGAAGGTCTACCAGGTAAAGTCCGATCGACGGATCGCATTTCACGCTCCCTGTACGATGCAGCACGGACTTCGAGTATCTCATCGCGCGGAGGAGTGTTTGCGGGCGGTCGGATTTGAATTCACTAATGTGCCGGACGGACACCTGTGTTGTGGATCGGCGGGGACTTATTCGTTACTTCAACCAGCGCTTAGCAGCCAGTTACTGAGCCAGAAACTCGCAGCGCTAGAGAGTGATTCGCCGAGCAAAATAGCGAGCGCCAACATTGGGTGTTTGATGCATTTGCAACGCCGCGCGAAAACGGAGGTATGTCACTGGCTAGAAATGATCAGGCCCCACGCAGTGGAGCTCGATCAGAAACCGTAGGGCATTCTAGAGGGTCGGCAAGCTCCAGCGTCTAGTAGATCTTCAGGATTGCAGAATCGCCTTCGCCTTCGAGATAGTCGTCAAACCCGTCACCTGGCGGATTGCCATCGTAGATTTTAAATTCGCGCTGCTGGCGATAAGCCTCTCGAACAAATGTATATGGATCGAGTGCGGCTTGATCGCGAATGTTGGTCGCCTCCAATAAATTCGCGCGGAGATTGACCGCATTCACGACCGACAGCGGTATGTTCACAACGGGGTTAAGGTAGGTCAGAGGATTTAAGAGCACGCTCGTCAAAAATCCCGGAGCGTCGCGAAATGAGCTCGGTCCGCCGAGCGGTAAATTCAAATACGCCCCTTCACCAGCACCCCATACGCCAAACGTTTGCCCGAGGTCTTCATCGTGCGCCATCAGGCCCATTTCTTTCGCGGGATCGAATAACCCGCCAAGTCCAAGCGTGCTGTTGACGACAAAGCGCCCCGTATCACTCAGAAACTGCCCCGCTTTGCCTTGCAAAGCGTCGTTCATGATGACGTTGATGTAGCCAACGTTGTCAAAGAAGTTAGTGAGGCCGCTGCGTACGGGTTTTGGCGCCACACTAACGTAACCGCGAGCCACCGGTTGCAGAACGTTGCGATCGATTGAATCGTTGAAGTTATAAATCTTTCGGTTCGTCGCTTCGTAGGGATCGCCCGGATCACCATTCGGCGTGCTGGCGCAGCCAGTGATTAAGCCGAGTAACGCGAGTAAGCCGACGACAGGCAGTAAATTCCGTAGGTGTTGCATGAAGACTTTCCTGATGAGTGTTTTGTAAGTTCCAGCGAATATTAATTTGTTGTTGTTATGCCACGCACTACCTATCCAGGGTGTTTCGCGGCGCTCGGGTCTTATCGCCCGCTCGACGTATAGTTTGCAACTTTATCAGTTAATTTGCCAATAAGTGAGTCCAATCCCTCACTTTTTATAACGGCCGTGTAATCAGCTCGCTTGAGTGACAAATCCGATACGCCCGATGCTATTACGTTAACAATTCGCCACATTCCATTATTCTCTCGAACGAGATAGTCCAAGGTAACTTTGTCACCATCTGATTTAACGATGACCGTCTTGACCAACACGCGTCCGCGCTTTTCCTCGACGGCCAGTGTCTCGAAGAATTCTCCAGAATAACCGTCAAAATTTGACGCATAGGTTGCGGCACTCAATCGCCTAAAAACGTCAAGAAAACGGCTCCGTTGGCCATCATCTAGGGCATTCCATTGCTCACTGGAGTTACCCGTCACGATGCGTCCTATTGTTGTGAAATCAAAGCTCTCAGCTAACACCGGGTTGAGAATTTGCACGCGTCCCTCGTAGCCGAGACTCTGTGCATTGCGCATCGCGTTAAGCAGGGTAGCGTGAAGTTCTTCAACCACTGCTTGGGCATCGTTAGCGCTCGGTGCTGCCATTGCAAAATGGCACGTTGCGAGTAAAGAAATGGTTAACGTAGCGAATTTAGTTGTGGTCCTCATTGTGTCTCACCGTGCAGGTTCGCTGTCCGTTTTTCGAGTCTCCAAGGGCTTAGAAGTTCACTCATCGGTGTCTATCGCGCGCGCGTATGATCGGTTCTTCCAGCGCGAACGTTCGCCGCGCGAATAGCGGATGGCGGATGTCCAAGTCATCGCAAGAAATAGAACGGCCGCCAACGGCAGCGTGAATATCCACAGCGGCGATAGCCCATAATAACGTACTGTTGGCGCGTAAGTGCCAAGCATCGCGGCGATGGCTACTAGGCCAAGCATGTTGGCGATACTGGAGGAATGAAACAATGCCGCGATCGGGACGACGTAACTAATGATCAACAGCAGCGTGCAGACCAAGAGCAAGGATTTCGAATAGCGTAGTTGCGTGTACGCTGTTCGTGCGACCATATTCCAAATATTGGAAAGGGTCTTGTAGGGCCGCAACGCACGGGCGTCATTGGACAATCCAATCCAGATCCGACCGGGCGAATCTTTGATTTTTCGCGCCAAGGCACAATCATCTATGATGGCGTCCTTTAGGCTGGCGAATCCCCCGATCTCGCGAAGCTTGGTCATGCGCAGCAATACGCAGCCGCCCGCTCCAGCTGCAATTTGCGAGTGCGCAGCGTTCGCTAGTGCGAACGGATAAAGCATCTTAAAAAAATACACGAATGGCGGCAGCAGAAGTTTCTCCCAAAACACCTGCATGTGTAGATTTGCCATCACTGACGCCATGTCGAGTCGGTGCTCTTCGAGGTGATTTAATAAGGTAGTAACCGTGCCAGGATTTAGGCCGATATCTGCGTCGAGGAGCAACACGTATCGGGAATCGACGAAGCCTAAACCTTGGTTTAGAGCCCAGAGTTTGCCACTCCAACCTTCTGGTGGTGTAGATCCTTCTACGACGAGTAAATTGTCTATCGCCTGGTTTTCGGCGAGTATTTTGGTGTCGTCGTCACTTTGGTCATCGATCAATACGATTCGTGCGAAGGTTCCTTGGCGACTAAGCCGCGACAAGGTTTCGGCAATACAAGCCGCTTCATTTCGCGCAGGAATTAACACAGATATCTCGCTGAGGTCGGTAGACTTCAACGGTACATTTAGTTGAAGCCGTTCGCGCGTACTCCACGGTCGCCAAGGTAGTAAACCCACCGCGAGCCAGATCAGCAACGACATGCCAACCAGGGTTATCGGCACGATAGTTTTCTGCTAGCTAAGAACTAAAAATCGACGCTATTAGGCGTTCAGGCGACGCGCTTTTCGTCCGCCTTGTCCGCGACCTCTGTGGTTGCGACCAATTGCGGTTTCACGATTGCATCATCGTCGTATAGGAACGGTACTTCAGGTGCCATCGCTCCTGTTGTGCGAGGTCCACGTAAAAATACCGACAACGCTTTCCATGGGCGAGCGACCGTATCGTTGACGGCGGTTGCTTCGTAGCCGCTGTGGACCATGCAATCGGCGCATTTTGGGTTGACGCCAGTACCGTATTTATCCCACTCAGTTTCCTCTAACAACTTAGCAAAGCTTGTTGCATATCCTTCGCCAACGAGTAGGTAGCAAGGTTTTTGCCAGCCGAACACATTACGCGTTGGGTTCCCCCAAGGCGTGCAGTGGTAGGTTTGATTTCCGGCCAGAAAGTCGAGATACAGCGACGATTGGTTAAATCGCCATTTACGTCCGCGACCGAGTTTGAAAATGTCGCGGAACAGCTGGCGACTACCGGTGCGTTTCAGGAACACATCCTGGCGCGGAGCCCTTTCGTAATTGTAGCCAGGTGAAATTGTGACGCCTTCGACACCGAGTTTCATCATGGTGTCCATAAATTGCGCAACTTCGTCCGCCGATTCGCCTTGGAATAGCGTGCAATTCACGGTGACACGAAAGCCACGTCCGAGTGCCTTCGTAATCACGGACAGGCATTTTTCGTAGACGCCGACTCGGCACACGGACGAATCATGGCGTTCTTTGCCGCCATCTAGATGGATCGAAAAGGTTAGGTAAGGTGACGGCGAATAGTCGTCCATCTTCCGATCGAGCAACAACGCATTAGTGCACAAGTAGACAAATTTCTTGCGTTCAATGTATCCGCGCACGATGTCCGGCATTTCTTTATGAATGAGCGGTTCGCCGCCTGCGATCGATACGATTGGTGCACCGCATTCGTCAACCGCACTCAGGCAGTCTTCTAGACTCAGGCGTTTATCGAGAATGTCTTCTGGATAGTCAATTTTTCCGCAACCTGCACAGGCCAGATTGCAGCGAAACAAAGGTTCCAGCATAAGTACTAGTGGGTAACGCTCAACGCGTTTCAATTTTTGTCCCAGGATGTATCGTCCAACCCGGTACTGTTGTATCAAAGGTACGCCCATGCTCTGCCTCTGTGAAAAATAGGAAATTTGCTTGTGTTTCAGGTAATTGCGACTGCTACCCGGTTTTGGCGGTAAGATACTGGAATGCACTCTTAAAGTACACCCCCGACACCGGTGCTTCAGCACAAATGGGTCTTTCAATTCGAGGTGTCGACCGGGTCAAAGGCTTGAATAATCCGGAGTTGGAATCAGGTAGCCAGTCTAAGGGTGATAAGCGAAACTCGCCTGCGTAGACCTCGCCCGCGCGGGTATCTTGCAAGGGGCAAGAAAATTGCCACCAACCTGGCTGGCGATGGGGGGATTAATAAAGGATAATGCCGCCCCTTGATTGTCCCCTATACAGCGTCTTAACTGTCTTAATGATGAACGGCCAAAACGATTTCCCGCTGCTGAGTAAGATTAATTCACCCGCTGATTTGCGCGAGCTTCCGGAAGCGTCACTTGAGCAGCTTGCGCGCGAACTACGCGAATGCTTGCTCGCCTCGGTCAGTCAAAGCGGTGGACATTTCGCCGCCGGATTGGGAACAGTCGAGCTCACCATAGCGCTACATTATCTCTACGACACACCAGAAGATCGTATCGTTTGGGATGTCGGCCACCAAGCTTATCCACATAAGATCCTAACGGGTCGTCGTGAGCGAATGCACACGGTGCGTAAAAAAGACGGAGTCGCGCCTTTCCCTAAACGAGATGAGAGCGATTACGACACCTTCGGTGTTGGCCACTCGAGCACGTCGATAAGCGCGGCTCTTGGAATGGCTCTGGCAGCACGCACCACCGGTAGTTCGCGTCGTGCGGTCGCCGTTATTGGCGATGGCGGTCTTACCGCCGGGATGGCGTTCGAAGCGCTAAACCATGCGGGCGACACGGGAGCAGACATGCTCGTCGTATTGAATGACAACAATATGTCGATATCGCCGAACGTCGGCGCCTTGTCGAATCGTTTCGCGCAATTGTTGTCCGGTAAAATTTACACAACGGTTCGCGAAGGTAGTAAGAAGGTCTTATCCCAAGTTCCAAATGCGTGGGAGCTCGCCCGTCGCGCCGAAGAGCACGTCAAAGGATTCATTGTCCCGGGCACTTTATTCGAAGAGTTTGGCTTCAACTACATCGGACCGATTGATGGGCACGACCTACCAACCGTGCTCAACACGCTGCGTAACATTCAAAAGTTAAAAGGACCGCAGTTTCTCCATATCATTACGAAAAAAGGTAAAGGCTACGCGCCGGCCGAAGAAGATCCCGTTGCTTACCACGGCGTTACGCCGTTCGACCCGGTGGTCGGCATCGTTCCGGGACCGACTGTCGCGGCGCCTAAACCAACGTATAGCAAGATCTTCGGCGATTGGCTCTGTGACATGGCTGCGCACGATCCGCGACTGGTAGCGATTACGCCTGCAATGCGCGAAGGTTCGGGACTGGTGCGTTTCCAGCGCGAATACCCAGAGCGTTATTTCGATGTGGCGATTGCCGAACAACACAGCGTTACCGTTGCCGCTGGCATGGCGTGTGATGGTCTAAAGCCGGTCGTCGCAATTTACTCGACGTTCCTGCAGCGCGGCTATGACCAACTTGTGCATGACGTGGTTACCCAGAACTTACCGGTTCTTTTTGCTCTCGATCGAGCTGGGGTGGTGGGCGCAGACGGACCGACTCACAACGGAAGTTACGACAATAGTTTTCTGCGTTGTTTACCGAATATCGTGCTGATGGCACCGGCCGACGAGAACGAGTGTCGTCAAATGCTTTACACGGGATTCGCGCACGACGGCCCCGCTGCTGTTCGCTATCCGCGCGGCGGTGGCGCAAACGTTACCGTTGAACAGACAATGACTGCGTTACCGATCGGGGTCGCCGAAGTTCGGCGGCGCGGTCTTAGTATCGCGATTTTGGCCTTTGGATCGATGGTTACGCCGTGCGAACAAGTTGCCGAAAACCTCAATGCGACCTTAGTCAACATGCGCTTCATTAAGCCGTTAGACGAGAAACTCATCATCGATATGGCACAGTCTCACGACGTGCTCGTTACGGTTGACGAAAACGTCGTTGCGGGTGGCGCCGGTAGCGGAGTCATTGAATTCTTAGCAGCCGAAGGTGTTGCACAATTAACGCTGAACGTCGGCTTGCCAGATCGTTTGCTACAGCATGGTTCGCGTGACGATATGTTGGAAGATGCAGGCCTCACTAGCGAAAAGATCGAGGCATCCATTCGAGCTTACATCGAGAAAACTGAAAAGCATTCCGCAGTTAAAACGGCCTAGCGCTGCGCAATAGGAGCTTACCCGTACGGCGCGCGACTCATGCTTGAAGCGCGACTTTGAGCGCGCGACCGAGTCGCTCAACGTCGCTGTCGGAGATTTCCCCCATCATAGAGATTCGAAACATGTTCTCCGCATAAGGTCCTTGTCCGGCGTAAATTACAAAGCCTTGGGCTTTCAAGTCGTCATGTAGCTTTACGTAGTTGGTCGTGCTCGGTATCTCGTAGGCATGCAGTACACACGATACTTCGTCGTCTTTAAGAAACGGCTTTACGTCGAGCTCGATAAGTAAACTTCGAATTTGGCCCATCCGCGAACGATAAGTTTGACGGCGACATTCGACCCCACCTTGCTCAATCAATTCATTGAGTGCCTCGTCGAGCGCGTAAAACGTCTGTACGGATTGTGTGAACGGCGTGCCCGCTTTGTCTTGAGCCGCGACGTAGGCAACCAGATCCAAGTAAACACCGCGAGGATGAGCGTTTGCTAGCGAATCGCGATTCACGACAACAAAACACGTTCCAGGAACGCCATGCAAACATTTGTTTGCCGTAGCGGCGCACGCGGCAATCGGCCAGTTAGCGAAATCGATCGTCTCGGCGCCAAAGCTACTAACAGCGTCGAGCAATATCGCCGCACCATGTTGACGGCATAAGGTCGCAAGTGGCGCGAGTTCGTTGAGTCTTCCGGTTGTTGTTTCGTGATGGACAACAGCGACGTGGCTGATTGCCGAATCTGCCTCGAGGGCGCGTTCCACAGCGGCGTAGTCGATAGGTGCTTCCCAATTGTTGCGCAAGGTCTGCGTTGCTATGCCGTAACGCTCGGCAATGCGTGTCATACGTTCGCCGTAGACGCCGTTTTCAATTATCAGTAATTTACCGGTCTCGGGAATGAGACTTGTGACCATTGCCTCGACCGCTGCGGTTCCGGACCCGGTCATTAACGTCGCGGCCCAATCAGCGTCTGCGAGTCGGTAGATGCTGAGAAGTTTATTGCGGATATCGCTTTGCAACGATGTAAATTCAATCTCTCGATGGCATAAATCATCACCTAAGAGCGATTGACGAACCCGTTCGCTTAAGGTTACTGGACCCGGATTAAGTAAAATAGTTTTCATGTTTGACCGATGTGTCTTTTGAGCCGTTCAAATACTGCGACTGGTGTTATTGAAGGACGAGGTAAGTTCTCAATCGTCCCGGTTTTAATTTTTAGATGTAAGAATTGCGGGCCGTCGGTCGTTCGGGATTTGAGAAAGTTCTGCAATCCTTCGGCGTCCATCGCGCGATGCACACACGCATAACCGCAGGCCATCGCAATTGATGCAAAATCGACATGTGCCGACACGGTCGCCTGTGATCCTGTCGAGTCATGAGCTTCGTTGTCGAGCAAAATGTGAGTTAAATTGCCGCCCGCATATGCGCCAATCGTGGCCAGGTTGCCCATTCGCATCAGCGCGGCTCCGTCGCCATCGACAACAATAACTCGCAGGTCGGGACGCGCTAAGGCGAGGCCGACGCCAAGGCTCGACGCGCAGCCCATCGAGCCGACCATATAAAAATGATTATCACGATCGGCGGCCGCGTAAAGTTCGCGCCCCGTAAAGCCGGTGGTCGCGAGCACAACGGAATCTGAAAGTGGCGTCGAGTCGATGATCATTTGTAGTGCCGCAGTACGGCTCGGCAAGCCCTTTAAAGATTGAGTGCCGTACGCGGGTCCGTCGATGACGGTGGCGCGATTTCTCTTGGCGGCAACCGGATTTTCGAGTTCGTGTGGCGCGACAGAGCCTTTTTTCATCACCAATGCGTATGGTCGCTTGTGTTCGGCGAAATGCTTCGCTGCACGCGACAGGCTTGCTGAAATTTCTTCGCTAGACGTCGGAAAATACTCCCAAGGAATGCGCATAGTGTCGAATTGCTGCCCGGTGATCATACCCATCAATTCGTGTTGCGGTTCATCCGCTAACCCCGGCGCACCGCGATGCGTGCAGATAATGAGCATCGGAATGCGGAAAACGTAGGCGAGCGAGGTGAGTGGACTCACGGCATTTCCGAGCCCGGAATTCTGCATCATTGCGACACCGCCGCGACCGCCGATCACTGCGCCGGCCACCGCCGCAACGGCATCTCCTTCGTTAGCCGCGGATACGTAAGTTAGCGAATCGTCGCCGATAACATAGTTTATGAAGGGCGTGAGGAAGGAACACGGGACACCCGCATACCACGTGAAACCGACGTCACGAGCGCGATCGACAAATTCATGCGCGCTAATCATGCCGACTGCCGCTCATGAATCCATATCAGATGTGAAGTTGCCAGCGCGTTCGAGATCGGCCAAAGAATTGACGTCAAGCCAGTGACCGTGAATGTACCAAACGCGTACTTCATGGCCCATTTCGAGTAGGCAGTTCAGGAGATCGGGTATCCCGAGTTGCGCAAAATCTTTTGAGCCCCGCAATGATTCAAGCGCATCTAGTAACCATTGTCGGCCTGGGCCCTTTACGCGGATCATACCAATCCAACGTCCATTGGCACTTCCATTGTCGCTCGTGATTCGCTGGCTACCCATGTGTCGCAAATTTACTGCTTGCCCCCACATTGAACGATCATCGGGTTCGCTACAAAACGCGTAGTCTTTCGCTCCCGTGAGGTTTTCTTCTTCCTCACTGGCAGAATCGACCACGATGCTCAAGGGCGCTTCATTCTCAATCAGGTCGCGAAGAATATAACTACGGAACAGCAGATCACCGTACATAATCACCATGTCATCAGTGAAAGTGTCGGCAGCGCAGGCTAGGGAGGTTAACTCGCCAGTCGCGGCAAACTGCTTATTGATAACCTTATCGATGCCGCTGACGTCAATACTTTCCGCTTTGTATCCTGCCACCACCGTGATGTCGTCGATACCGCGCTTTTTACATTTATCGACGAGTCGGCGAAGCAAAGGCGTTCCGCTAATCGGGATCATCGCTTTCGGGCGCTCGGCTGTGAGATCTCCCAAATCATCACCGCGGGCGGCTGCCAAGATCACCGCTTTCGTGTCCGGTTGGTAGCTCGAAAAATAACGTCGTTCCGCTTCGGCAAGTTCATCGGCGCCTTGTAAGCGAAATATCTCGTCAACACTTGCAACCCGATCTTCTATTTCGATCAGTCCTTGGTTTTCGAATATTTGTGCGGCAGTTTTTTGCATCCCAATGATTGCACTGCGGATCATATGGTTAGCCCAGATAACCAGACTAATATCGACTTTGCGAAATACTTCGATCGGTGTGCTGTAGTACTTCGTCGGTACGATAACCAGCGGCGCGCGATTCGCCCATTCGTGTGAAAACTCTACGATCTGATCAGGGTGCGCGAGCTTACTATGGATCAAAATTGCATCGGCGCCGGCTTTTCTATACGCCTCGGCTCTGCGTAACGCCTCGCGGATATCCCAGCCGGCAATGAGCGCCTCAACTCTCGCGACGATGCAAAAATCGTCGTCCGTTTGACTATCTTTGCCAGCCGCAATTTTGCCGCAAAATTCTTCGACTTCTGCCAGCGGTTGGCGTTCGCCGCCGATAAAGCTATTGGTTTTCGGGAAAATTTTATCTTCGATACACACGCCGGCAATGTCGCGCTGTTCGAGTTTGCGCACGAGACGTCGCATATTGTTGAAATTGCCATAGCCCGTGTCACCGTCTAAAAGTATTGGGATGGTGGTGATGTCAGACATGAACTCGAGCATGTCGACAACTTGCGTCCAGCTTGCCTCGTTATTATCGCGCACGCCAAATTGTGCGGATATTGCTAAGCCGCTCGCCCAGATCCCACTGAAACCGGCTTCTTCCACGATCCGTGAGCTGATCCCGTTGTGCGCCTCAAGAATAAATTCAAGTTGCTTCGATTCGATTAAGCGTCGAAGCTTTTGGGGCTTCGTCTCGACGGTTGAATTAGGTGATTTATTTGTCATCGATTTTAGGCAGTATTTCCTCGCGTGCGCGAACTATGTCTTCGGGGAAGTCAATTTCGATCCACGCCGACCCGGTTACGTCTTTAATTTCAAATTCCTGCGGAGAGGCTAATGCAATATCGCGAATCGCTTCTTCGTAGGGTTCGTTCCTCCGATCCTCGGCGATATAGCGTTCGGTGGCCTCTGCAAGTTTGATTGCCATAGCGGATTTCAATGAGAAAAACCCAACCGACTCACCGCAATCATTGTAGGTTAGCTTGTCCGCAACTCGTTTGCGAAATTCTACGATCTGACCTGCTTGCAGACAGATTTTTACGGGTTCGTCACCCGGGATGAAGTTTCGATCGAACAAAAAGCGGTTTGCCAACGGGGCTTTAAACAATGCTTGAATAATTTCCGTAGCGTATAAAACATCGGCGTCCATTAAAATAATGTCCTCGCCCGAGCGCAGCACTTCGCGGGTTGCCCACAAACTAACGATACTGCCGAGTTCGTATTCATCATTGACAGTTGCGCGCACGGCGGCGTACCCAAGGTCGCGCACTGCAGATTCAATTAGGGCCCGGCGATAGCCGACGCACAGGGTGATATCGCTAATATTGAGCGTCTGCAGGTTCGAGATATGTCGGTCGAGCAAGCTCCGGCCGCCGAATTCCAGCAAGCACTTTGGATTGTCGCCGTGTTCACCTAAGCGACGTCCAACGCCAGCGGCGAGAATGATTGCACGCATTATTAGCTTAGCTTCCTATGGCGGGAATTGACATGGGGTTATTCAACTGAGGATACGGAGTGGTTTTTGGATTCATCTCGTGGGGGCCGGCTTTTTTTGGCCGCTAAAGACCTGTCTGAAACCAAAATAGGCGATTGAATCCTTCATGTTGGATACAAAACGAAGGAACGGGTGCATTCGTGTGTTTGTCAAATACTCAAATGTCAAAGCAACCCGTCGTTCGTTCTCGGCTAGTGGCGTAATTCGATGATAGAGCTTATCGCCGTTAAACAAGACCAATTGCCCTGGAGTTAACTCGATGCTCGCCTGTGTAATAGCGCACGCGGTATTTTTCGTGTGTAACTGGTATTCGAGTTGGCAGCTCGGCGAACTCAATAGACCTAGTAATACCGTGTACCTAGCGCCTTGATAGTAAGATGTGTCGTAGTGGTAGCCGATATGATCGCCTGGTTCGGTGTAGTAATACAAGGCGTAGGTGTGTGGGTCGTTCGGCGGGCACAAGTTGAGATCGCATCCACAAATTTGGCTTAGGAAATGAATCAAAGTTGCCGTCTGATAAAGCTCTGCGATAACGGGCGCTGTCCGGTCGATATCGTAGCGGCTCACGCTGCCGCCTTTCTTGTGGCGAGGAATATAGTTCCGGTGGATGCGTTCGGTGGACCTTTCTGATGCTGCCAATACTTCATTTAGAATCGATGTAGGTAAGAAATCCGGAATGGCAACGAATTCGTCTTGGGCAACGAAATCGTGTTTTAAGCCCTCTAAATCGAGCTCCGTAATGCGTCGCCGCAGGTCGGAATCTAAGTTAATTGTCATCGACGGAGGATTAAAAGACATCGGAGTTATTGAGCGACCGCAGCGTACATGGAGCGTCGATTCTAATCAATTGGGAGGTGGAGGGATTCTACACTCTGTGAGATTATTGTTTACCCCACACGAACGTTCACCATAGTAGTCCTGTCCCGCAAATTCATGCGCTATTTAAAATTTATTTTTCTTGCCCTGGGTCTTGGTTTGCTGTGGTGGGTGCTACAGCAGGCAAATTTGCCAGAAATATGGCAGCAAGTTCGCAGTATTAGCGTTTTCGGCATCGTCGCTATCTTTGTTATCTACGCTGCTTATTTCGGTGCCGATGTCGTCAGTTGGCAGGTTACCTTGGAGACCATCGAAATGAACGCGCGTTGGGCGGGTCGCCTGTTTGTCGTACGGATGATTGGCGAGGCGTACAACAACGTGACGCCGTTGGCCTCAATGGGTGGCGAACCTGTTAAGGCCTGGCTTTTGAAGACGAATCACGACATTGCACTACGTGATTCGGGTACCTCGCTGGTACTAGCTAAAACCGCCAGCATGTTTTCCCTAGTGATCTTTACGAGTATCGGTTTCGGACTCGCCGTTGCGCATGAAAATCTCACTTCCACGCATAAAGCTATTATCGCCGCCGGACTCGCTTGGCTCGTGTTCAATGTGATCGTATTTTTTCTGATGCAACACCTCAGACTCTCGACGTTTACAGCCACCAAAATTGGCAAAACGCGACTAGGACAGCGTCTCGGTCGGCTCATTTCCGGGATGCAGGAAATGGATGAACAATTTGCACACTTCTATCGGCATCAACGGCCTCGCTTGGCACTGTCTATGGCCTTCGCCATGCTGAACTGGCTCCTCGGAGTCGCGGAGCTATATTTAATTCTTAGCTTAATTGGCCATCCGGTGAGCTGGACGGAAGCATGGTTAATCGAGGCGGCAGTACAAATGATTCGCACGGCGGCGTTCTTTATTCCAGCCGGCATCGGTGCGCAGGAAGGCGCGTTAATGCTCACGTGTGGCGTTATTACGGGTTCGCCAACCGTCGGCGTATCGGCGGCGTTGGTGCGCCGCTTTCGCGAGCTGATTTGGACTGGCATTAGCCTGTTGTTAGCACTTGGCTATAGAGTCGGGCCGAAGTTGGCGGTCCGCGTCGCGGCCGGCGCGGATCGCTAAAGCGCTATAACGCAGAGCAGATTCCGGGTCTTGCTATCGCTCGCAAGATGCTTCTATCCTATGGCGTGTTGTGCAGTCGCCGACCTAGCGCAGGCAACTATTGCTGTGAATTTGACGGCTCGTGGGCCGCGAACCATGTAATGGCATCGGCTAATGCGTCTTTCGCCGGGCGAGACTGATAGCCCAACTCTTCGAACGCGCGAGATGAATCAAAAAACATGTGCTTCTTAGCCATCTTCAAGCCGTCGACGGTCGCCTGCGGTTCGGGGCCGTGGCTCAACCAGGCCCAAGCTTGCGAGGCGTAAGCAAAGGGATAAACGAGTCGGCGTGGCAGGCGAGTTTTTGGCGGGGCGCGGCCACAAATTGACGCAATGATGTGCAGAATTTCTCGCAATGTCAGGTTTTCGCCGCCGAGAATATAGCGTCTACCAATCGCCCCTCGCTCCAACGCCAGGATATGACCGGCCGCTACGTCGTCGACGTGCGCAATATTCAAGCCGGTATCGATGTATGCAGGCATCCTCCCCGCCGCCGCATCTCGTACAAGCCGTCCGGTCGGCGTTGGCTTGACGTCGCGGGGCCCGACAGGTGTTGAGGGATTGACAATCACAGCAGGTAAATTTTGCGTTGCAACTAGATCGTCGATGACTCGTTCGGCGAGAAATTTTGAGCGCTTGTAGTGACCAATCATATCGTTAACGGTCACCGCGCTGGTTTCGTCCCCGAGAGCGCCATCGATCCCAGTGCCTAAGGTTGCAACGCTGCTCGTATAAACGATTCGATCGATGCCCGTCTCGAGAGCCATTTCCATTAAGTTGCGCGTGCCGTCGACGTTGCTGGCATATAGTTCGCGACTGTCCCGCGTCCATAACCGGTAGTCGGCGGCAACGTGAAATAAGGTATCGCATCCTTTACACGCGCGCGCTAACGATGCTTTATCGCGCAGATCGCCATGTCGGATATGGACTTTTAATGATTCAAAGTTTGCCGGGTTGCTCGACTCTCGAACGAGCACCGCAACGTCCGCACCGCGCTCGATGAGTGCGCGGGTGATGGCGCTGCCAACGAAGCCGCTTGCACCGGTTACTAAAACCGTCATGACGAACCGTTGCTGAGGTCGGGTTGTCTTAGAAATTGCACCACGACAATTAACAATGCGATCGGCGCGCCGATCGCGGCGGCATGTAAAAAAGTCGATTGCTGATCGGCCAAGGTCACAAGCGGCAATAAATACAAGACGTCCTCGGTTTCAAAACCGATTGCACTTGCTTGCTTTACGGCCAGCTTGCCGTGACGTTGCTCCATGGAATGACGAAGCTGAAATATACCGGCAACCGAAATGCCCGCAATCGCTCCATATGTGATCGCCTGGCTGCCAATAAGGTCCTGCAAACCGACTCCAAGACCAACGAATAAACCGACCGTAACTAGCGCGTCGCTCAGAAGATCGTAGCGATGACCAAAACGGCTTGTCTTACCGCTCATACGCGCCAATTCACCGTCCGTATGGTCGAGAAAATTTGATAAGACGATACACAAGGCGCCCAAATTAAAAGCCGTACCGGAGGCAAACAGTAGCGCGCCGTAAACACCGACTCCGAGCCGTAGAGTCGTCAGCGCATTGGGATGTACACACGTGTTTACTAGGGGGCGGACAAGCCACGCACTAAGTCGGGCATCCCAAGGTTTAGTGCTCATGAGGGGTCGTGCGGCAGGAACTGTTTCAACATGGCAGGCAGTACCAGCAAGGTGCACATCAAAGTCGAGACAACGCCAATACTAAGCATCACACCCATGCTGGCAGTACCCGCGTGCGTAGAGGTGGCCAAATTTCCAAAACTCACAATGGTTGTTAACGCACTGAAAAATACCGCTCGAGCCGTGCTCGTTTGCAGCAAGTTGCCGTGCGCCGGTAGGGCTGTTTTGTATCGATGCAGAATATGCAGTGCGCTATCGACGCCGATCCCAAGCAATAGCGGTAACGCGATGATATTGGCGAAGTTAAAAGGCAACGAAAATACCGTCGACATTGCTGCCGTTAGAAGTCCGGCTAAAATAAGCGGAGCAAGCACGATACCAGTCTCCTTCATTGAGCGAAGGATAATCCACAGCAAAGCAGTGATGACCACAAAAGCGTATGAAAACGCCTGAATAAAAGCGCTCTTAACGGCATCACTCCCGCCAAGGTAGATAATCGGCGCACCGGTGGCCGCGTCTCCGAGCACGGTTTGTACCGCCGCCGCGAAACGCTTCATCTCCCCGGGGTTGGACAGATCGGTTTTCGGGTACGCTTCGATACGGTAGTGACCCGATGGACTCAGCCAACGTTGACGGATATTCGTCGGAATACTCTCAAGGCTTACTTCTTGCGGATTCAGGCCATCTTGGAGCGAGCTCACCCGGGGTGCGAAACTTGCGAGTAGTTTCTGATCAAGTCGGCGGATGCGTTCGAGTCGCTCGGCTGTACTAAGCGCATTAAATGATTCTTGAAATCGGTTAACGGCTTGCTCGAGAACGACGACGGAGTCGTGTAATTCGTGCTCGGGCTGCTGCACGATTTTGCTTACCGTTGTGAGGAGTTTTCCAATCGCTGCAGACGTTCGCAGCATATCTACGGGCGGTGGTTCGGCGAGTTCTAAGTCGAAACCCAATATGAGTGCTAAGTCGTCAATTAGAGCGAGCTTGTTAGCTTGATTGTCGGGCACGAAGCTGGCAATTGAGCGGACGGAACTAACCGATGCGATAGCTTTCAGTTCGGTAACTAATTCCTCCGCGCGGGCATTCGAGTCCGCTATCGTTGCAATCGATAACGGTGACTGTTCGGGGTGCTCGAGTAACTCTCGGTACGTGACCACCGACTGCGCCGCGGGATCGTTGAGGTTGATCGGGTCGATGTCAAATTCCGCTCCCGGAATACTTAGCGCCGCAACGATCCACACAACCGTTGCAACGGCCAGTATGCCGCGCGAGTTTTTACGCGGAAACGACGCGATACGGTCAGGCAAGATAGCCGTTCGGCGCGGCAGGCGTGGAGTCGGAAGTACGTGCAACAGGGCCGGAAGTAGAAAAATGCTGACGGCGAAACTAACGAACATACCGACTCCGGCGATTAAGCCGAGTTCAGCGACACCCCGATAAGCCGTCGGTATGAAGGCGAAGAAACCGATCGCCGTCGTTGATGCGCACAGTATTAGCGACAGACCAACATCGCGGCTGGATTCGCGGACTGCTTTGTCAGGATCCAGTCGGACCAACATTTCGCGGTAGCGCAAACAAATATGAATCGCGAAATCGACGCCAAGCCCGACGTATAAAACGGCAAATGCTATCGAGATCATATTGAGCGTGCCGACGCAAACGGTGGCAAAACCAGCCGTAAAAATCAGTCCGACGACTAAGGAGATCAGGGTAGCCACAACTAACGAGAACGAGCGCAGGCCGACTACCAGACACACGAGCACCATTATTAGTGCCGCCGTACCAGCACTTTGCGAGCCGCTAATCACGCTGCGAAGTTCATCGTAGGACAAAGCCGCGTCACCTGTTAGGCGGACGTCCACGCCGTGATGCGTGTCTAATTCGAGTTCGGATATCGTATTTCTTAGCGCCTCGATCGCCGGTTCGGCGGGTAGCAGCTCCGAAAAATCAAGCACTGGCGTGACGAGAATAATCTGACGAAAGGCCGTCGCAGCGTTGCTTGGTTGTGGCGACTCGCCAGCCAGCAGTGCCTGCCAGGACATTGGAATTTCATTGCCATTATTTAACTGATCGACCGCCTCGCCGATCTGCCGTAATGCCGGATTGAGGACGCTCGTGCGGCCGTCAACACCGTAATCCAGCGCTTGTTCCAAAAGCTCGAAAAGTGCCGCAACAGAACGTTCTTGCGTCAACCGAGCGAGAAAAGGTTGCGCGGCGCTCAATTGATCGGCTAAGCCTTTTAATTCTTCCTCATCGAGGTAGAGCAACTGATTTTGACGTAGAAATTCGTCGTTGCTCGGAAAATACACATCGCTGATAAACGCATTGTTGTTACGCAGCGCGCGGATTAATCGGGTAGCGCTGTCCATCGCGACGTCAGCCGTTGCGCCATCAATGACGACAACGATGGTATCGGCAAAATAGGGAAACTGTTCTTTGTAAGCGGCGCGGGTAACCCGCCAAGGCAGGTGCTCGGAGAGCATTTCTTCGGTGTTGGTATTTATGCCGATATGAGTTGCCGTGTAGTAAGCAGTGCCCGTTGCGGCGAGCAGCGAGGCCGCGACAACTAGCCAGGCCTTAGCCTGCGCAAAATCGATGAGGCGACTAATTGTGGTCTCGACACCACTGCGAAGCAGATTAAACACGTTTAAAGATCAATCCGTGCGGGAATGCTGGGCTAAAGCGAAAAATAAATTCATTCGGTACCGAAATCAGGTTCGAGGGCGACCGCACACAAGCGCAGCATGTCCAGCGAGTCTCTATACCAACGCGCTAGTTTTAGCAGCGCGGGTAATTCTTGTGGTCGTCGTAACAGGCCCTTAATTACAGGTAAAGTTCGCGGCTGCCCGCCATGCTCAAGAGCGTTTAGTGCGCAGCTGGGAATATCGAACATCACGGGGTCGACGACAACGCGCAAGGTCACAAATGGTAGCTGTGCAGTATGCGCGCATGCCGCCACAGCCGCCGATTCCATGTCTACTATTGAGCAGTCTGTAAGGTCTGCGACGTGTTTTTTTTCGGTCCCTGTGGCGATAGCCCGGGCAGCACAATAGCCACTCAAACGGTGAGGTTTAAAACTAGCGAGTGCCTCCATCAGACGATCACACCATGGACCGTCGCAGGTATAGCGAAATCCGTCTTCACGAACGATAGATTCGTACACGATCACGGCGCCCGGCTGCAGTCCGAGATCGAGCGCACCGCAAGTGCCCCACGACACCAGCGCGTCGACGTTTTTATCGATGAGGGAATCGGCCGCAGCAGTCGCGTTAAGAGGGCCCGGCCCGGAAATTTTAACAATCCGTGCAGGAGCACCCGCCTTATTACCCGGTGCGACATCTAGAGTTCGGGCCTCATCGTTCAGAGCCGCTACGAAGCCGATGCGCATGGCGCAATCTAGATGACCCGCGATTCGGACTGATCGATATAGTCCGGCACGGGTGCGCTTACTTCGCGTTGCGGGAGACCGACCGAAGCCAGCGAGAACAAAGCTTTCAAAGCCAAATTCGAGCGCACCGCAACGTTGGTCGATAGGATCGTCGCAGTGACGCTACGGCGCGAAATTTTCACGTCTTGAGAATTCACAAAATTACGTCTTTTGTCCAGTTTTCGTAACGTTAGGACGGCCATGCCGAGCGCCCATAAACAAAATTTCCGCATGCCGACTTCCGAGCGAGGTAACATTAGGGTGTAGCGCAGCGCGTTGCGTAGATGGCCGTGAGCGATGCCGATTAATTGCCCTAGTCCGTCCTCAAAATCGATTCCGACATCACGCGACACAAGCGTTTCCAGCTGGACACCACGTAGCGCAAAAATATCGGCGGGCAACCAACAGGCGCCGCGTTGCCGATCGTCCCAAATGTCCTTCAAGATGTTGGTCATCTGCAAGCCCTGCCCGAACGAGACCGCTAGGCGCATCATTTCGGGTTTACGGCTCTGCAGTTGCGGACAGTAGTCGCAAAATAATTCCGTTAGTAACTCACCCACAACCCCCGCGACGTAGTAACAATAGCGATCCATCGCGGCCTGGTCCGCTAGGCCGTTCAAGGTTTCTTGGCCTTGGTAATACACCATGCCGTCGGCCATCGTTCGAACACATTTTTCAACCGCGGCTCTTTGGGTCGAATTAAGCGAATGAGTAATTCGAATTACCGCTGCTGTTTCAGCGACTAAATCGCGTTCCGCGTCTAACGTGTGGTCCGCAAGCAGCGGCGCCAGTTCCCGACCAAACGAATCGCCATCTTCCGTACCGCGAATAACGTCGATGAATGTTTGTGAAAATCGCCGTTTATCCTCTAAAACGAGTTCAGCGTCGTCTTCTATCGTGTCGGCGATTCGGCATAATAGGTAGGCGTTGGCGACAGCACGGCTGAGCGCAGCGGGCAAGCTTGGGATGGTCAGCGCGAAGGTTCGGGAAACCCCTTGCAGGATCTGATTCTGAAATTGTTCGTCTTGGGCTGTAGGCAGGCTAATCATCGCGGCGGTAGTGTATCCGTGATGGGTCATCTGGGGCCAGTAGTAGTCCTTATGCTTTGCTGGATAAGGTATAACTTAGGGGATCAGGTGCCGGGTCCTGCAATCCGGCGGAAATAAATAGATTTGATAAAGCGATGCAATTAGCGAAGGCAATTCAGGTAGAGCAAAATGAGGACGGAACTCATGAGCTAAGTTGGACATCCGCATTTAGCGCGGCGCCGGTAGATATTTATGGCGGACAATCGCCAGATACCATTGATATGGGCAATGCGCTGGCCGTCGACGTGACCCGTTCCACGACAATAGCGGGATTGGTACCCAATATTCGGCACTATTTTAGATTGTGCCGCCACGGGCAAGCGCCGGTGATGGTGGCACAACGCAATGTGCCGCTTGCGGGCTGTGTTAATTTTCGTGATCTCGGGGGGTATCTAGCCGAGGACGGTCGACGGGTTAAGTGGGGACGGCTGTTTCGCTCGGGGCACATGTCTAATCTCACCCCGGGGGCACGCGATTACTTTGCCAAGCTCGACATTAAAGCCGTCTGCGATTTTCGCATCAGCGAGGAACGAGCGAGTGAGGCGACGGATTTGCCGAATAACCCAAGCATGAATATTCTCGAGATTCCCCCAGGGATAAAAGATCGCTTTTTTTTACATCGTGTATTTCAAGATGCAAGCGGCCCAGAAGACGTCGTCAAAGCGGTCCATGAAATCGTGTTATCTATGGTGAATGAGTCTGCGGCGCGCTACCAACGACTATTCGATGTGCTTCTCGAATGCACGGACGAGAATATTCTAATAAATTGTTCGGCGGGCAAGGAGCGGACCGGCGTCGCGAGCGCGTTGATTCTGACCGCACTGGGTGTGCCGCGAGCCACAATTTATTATGATTTCATGTTGTCGAAGCAGTATTTCCCGACCCAAAAAGAGATCCCGCGGGTACTCAAAAAGTACAACGTCGGCGAAGGCCTTGCGGCGCAGCAACTGATCATGCCGTTACTGGAAACTCATGAATCGTACTTGCGCACGGCATTCGAATCCATTGACAAGAATTTCGGCGACGGCCTTGGGTTCTTGAAGCAACGGTACGGTATCGGACCGAATGAATTGAACGAACTGCGTGATCGTTATACAAGCTAGTGATCGCGGACACTGAAATTCAACGATAATTGTTCCATTAGAAGTAGAAATTGAGAGGGTGCTATGGCCAAACTTTTTGAAGACACTGACAAATACGGTTACCAATCGGATTTTCCGATTGTCGAGGCGTACAACAGTGCAATGAAGGACTTGGTACGCAAACGATTCGCAGCATCGGGCAAGCCATGGAATGATTTCGTCGCCGATTCAGCCTATGACGATATTACCAATGCCGACATCGCGAGCATCGAAGAGCGGCTCCTTGCTTACGGTTACCGCTTCGAACCATCCGCCATGTCGTCGGCAGTCGAGCGCCCAGAAGCGTACAAAGATTCGGGATTGTACGACGTCGACTTTTACTTTGAGCACGAGGATGCGCCGACAGCTCCGGTCGATTCAGACGGTCGCGAGCTTCGCGGCGCTGGTGATAACGTCGTGACCCGCAACGAAAATGTGTTGGGTACGGCGCGCTACGTTCGAACGAGCGACAAGGTCTTGCAATATCTCACCGACGGCGTGCCGCCAGATACCGTTGCCATCGTCGACGATTCTGGTGGGACCTTGACGGCGCCAATTTTAGAAAAGTTTAAGGCAGTCATTTGCGCTGGCGGTACGACCCGCTCACATCTGGCGATATTGACCCGCGAATACGGTATTCCGTGTTTTATGAATGCGCGCCTAAGTGCCGTAAAAGAGGGCGATAAGCTCGAATTGGAGGCGGTTGCAAAAGCAAAATCAGCCGAGGATTACGCGAACGGTTTAGACGTCTCGGGTAAGGTTTGGCGGATCAAAACTTAATAGCGATTGCTCGTTTACGCAAGGATTTCACACATGAAAGATATCGATATAACTTACGCACAACTGCTCGAGACGAATAATCTTATCCAGCAGAACGCCGATGAAACTTACTGGCTTTGCGCAACGCGAACGGTGCAGGAATCTAAGATATTTCCGGTTTCCGCGTACATCCTATTTTCATACCTCAACTGTTTTTATCGTTATCCGACGTTATTGCGCAAGATAGAAGCGCAAATGTCCGCCGAAGAAGTTGGCGACCGTGCGCGCAATCAAGGCGTCAAAATTATCGCCTGGACACTCCCGTGCTTCTATCTACTCGGCCGTGAAATGTTAATTAATTGGGGCGTCATCAAACCAACAGATGCCGTCGCGGATGTGGCCTACGTCCTGGATTTCTGGAAAAGATTCCAACTGTCCTGGCATCGAAACAACGGTAATATTACAAATCGACAAGCTGGCCACCAGGCACAGATCATGCCCGAACAGCGCTTGCAGGTTTTTCATGCGGATGCTTTCGAATGTCGCGAAGGGGATCCCTTGCATAAAGCTGCGCAGTCTTTCATGGCGACCACCGCGCAATACGGATTTCTCGTAGCCTGCGAGAGTCGGCTCACGATGCACAACCACGGGCCTTATAAAATTTCCGACAATCGCGAAATGCTGGTCCGAGATTTTAGGGAGCTATCGGAATTTGATGTGCCATGGTTGGACGGCGTAGGGCAGAACATTCCATACAACAATTTGACGGTCACAATGGTCTTGGAAGATTGCCATATCAACTTACTTGACGATTGGGGTTCTTTTGAATCCGAGCCTGAGATGCGCGCCGAGCATATGGTCGCGATTGGCCTTTACACGGCTGATAACCTATCCGATGGACACATACCGGTGGGTATGGGCAGCAAGGAAGAGCTGACAAATACCTTCAATGATCTGACGGAACGCGTTAAAGATGCGACTGGAAAATTATGGAAAGACATGTCTGGATGGAGCCGTGACCAGCAGCTTGATGCAGGCGCCTTAACCTATTTTGCGGTCATTAAAGAATTAGCTCACATCGCCGGCGTGTACGAGGTTGATGACTGGATGATGATCGACGAACGCGCAGAGCGTTTTCGACCATTATTGAACGACGAGTACGGAAATTTATTTCTCGGCGAGCTTGTCGGCTATATCACGACGCCAAGTCAACGCATGCACGACTACACGATGATGCAACACACGGGACAGCCCGCGCGTGCACTGAGTTACTTCCCCTATTCGATATTAGACGACGGTGATTACACAGAGTCGGTCGGGCCTATGCGTCCAGGATCAAGCAATTTGCCGGCCAAAAGCGATCGATATCGGACTTCCGAAGGCGTCTTAAGTCTCGAAGAATACAATCGGCGTAGCCGCGAAGTTGTGCCCAGCACCTGCCAAGATCGTTATCGGTTTTTGTGCGGCGACTGGGTCAAATATCACTATGACACGCCGCTGGCCGATGAACTTTTTAAACTGGAACAGAAACACTCTCGATTGCTTAAGGATAAAGGCGCGGGATTACGTCGGGCAGATATCGAAAAGCTGCGTGGCGCGGAATAGTCGCGCTCGTTGGCGGTCTAGAAATCGAAATTCGCAGGAGATATTAAATGGCGAGTAATTTACATCTAGTAATGCATGGGGTCGCGATTAAAAAGCACTGCACGGCCCAGGACATTTCAAGTTTGATTGGCCTACCCACAGATTTGATTGAAAGCGAATTAGCACGTGCAGATACCGGCGGGCGAGTCGTACTCGCCGATGGCAAATACATGCTTTCGCCGGCCGGCCATATGATCCTACTCGGAGAGTACTCACGTTTTTACTCGGATTTACGTGCGGATAGTGACTTCGCAGACTCATACGACCGTTTTGAAATACTCAACACTGACCTGAAGCAATTAATCACGGAATGGCAAACAGTTGAACTCGCTGGCAAGCGTGTGCCGAATGATCATTCGGATCGTGAATATGACGATAAGCTGATCGGGCGACTCGGCGATCTTCACGAACGTTTCGAACCGATACTAAACTCGATGATCGGCAGCGCGGCGCGACTCGCGTGTTACTCAGATAAGCTGAGCTATGCTTTGGAGCATGCCGAAGATGGTGCATTGGAATGGGTCAGCGACGCAAAAATCGAAAGTTATCACACGGTCTGGTTCGAAATGCATGAAGATTTATTACGTTTGTTGGGTCGCATCCGCGAAGAATAATTGGATCGTTGCGGCTAATATTATTAATTTTGTGAGGTTGTAATCTGTGGGACGGTTAGCAGGAAAAATAGCAGTGGTTACGGGCGCCAGCTCCGGCATTGGTCGCGAATGCATGCTCATGTTCGCGCGCGAAGGAGCGACCGTTTTCGGTATAGCTCGAACCCAAGCGAATCTCGATGAAACGCTTCGTTCGGTGGTCGCGGCCGGCGGCACGGCAAGCGTCTACAGCGCGGACTTATCCGATCCGATACAGGCCGAGGCCGCAGTGAACAACGCGATAGAAACCTATGGTCGTATTGATATTCTGCTTAACGCAGCCGGTGTCGGTTACAGCCTAAAGGACACGAGTATCGGTTCGATGAATCCGCTCGATACAACGCCGATCGACAAGTGGAAAGAAGTGATGGCGATTAATTTGGACAGCTTGTTTTACGTGTGCAGGATTGTCATTCCGCAGATGAAGAAGCAGCAAAAAGGATCCATCGTCAACGTCGCCAGCATTTTTGGGATGGGCGGCGCACCGGACGCGCACACTTATACCGCCACGAAAGGCGCCATAATCAATTTAACGCGTTCAATGTCGGTGGCGTACATTGACGATGGCATCCGCTCGAACGTGGTGGCGCCGGGGTTTGTCAAAACCCAAATGGTAGAAATCGTTCTCGATTACCTTTTTTCAGATGAGCAAGCGCAAGCGACCTCGCCAATGAAGCGCCCGGCTACAACCGAAGAAGTGGCCTACGGCTGCCTATATCTTGTGTCAGACGAAGCGTCCTACTGTAACGGTTCGGTTTTGGCTATTGATGGCGGCTCGAGCGCACGAGCCTAAGCGCGAAGGCATTCTCGGCGCAGAACTAATGTGATTAGCATTGCCTATCGGCACGTGTACCCCGACGCACTATTCGCAAGCGAATCGCTCGTTTATCGAGGTAAGCACAAGCGAACTTGCTTCGAAATCGAGTTGCTCGGGATGCGCGCGCAAGTATTCGACGACCCCGCCGAACGCATGCTCAAACTTATCTCCTTCCGGAAAACAGAACACGCGCTCTAGCCGGCGCCACAGTGCCCAAGTGGCGTGCGTCTCGATTGCAGCCGTGATGTACCCGACGCAATACTGTTTAGCCGCTGGACCTTTCGAGTCGTTACAAGCGGCGAGAAGTTCGCGTCCACTTATTTGCTCGGCATGCGCGCCAATGCTGATAAGCAACATAAGCGCCGTGCTGGAAATTTTCCAATAATTCATCAGTGACATCAGTTGATTGTGCCGGTGTGACAGGTATTTTGGAAGTTAGGACCCCGCACGAGTGCATTCAGTTCCCGAGATTGGCAATGCTAAGTAGTCGCGCCATAGTAGTGAGCGATAACGTGACATTAGTTTTCGTTTTTCGCTTCGCGCGCTCGTAACCACCATAAAACAACGCCAGATATAACCAGGACCAACAGCGCTAGCGAAGCGAGATTAATCAACGCGACACCGGCCGCACCCAAAAGCCGCCCCGTGTGGAGGTCAAGAAGAATTCTCTCGAGCGACAATCCGGTGCCGCGAAATCGGCGGTTGAGCTCTTCGGATATCGCCGACGGCGGGTTTTCTGGTGTACTCCAGCTTGATGGTTGTTGGGTATTTAGGCGCACGAGTTCGGTCGTTTGCGCATCGAACAGGAAACTCTCGTTAGCCGTTTTCAATGAGATCCTGCCGTGCGGCGTAACGCCCAGATACTCGATATTTTGTGGCACCTTGGATTCAGCACCAAGCTTCTCAGCAATTGCACCTTCCTTAGTTAACAGGACTAGCATGGCGGAAGTCGCTACGACGATTTCATCGCCCGTCGTCACTGCTCCGACTAGCTGCCCATCGATATTTTGTAAGCTCAAGGTGTCGAAATAGAGTTGACGGCCGAGCTGAATTATCCAATGACTACCGACGGCAAAACTTGTTGCCGGCGGTGCCGGGCGGATGCCGTACCAATTGAGTAACCCGTCGCTATCAACATAACGGCTATCGAGTCCTAACGCATCGGTTTGCATGAGGAGCAAACCAGTACTCGACAGTAGCAACAAGAACACGGCTGCGAATATGCCGACTAAGCGGTGCCAAGATTTCAACATATTTCGAACGGAAGTTGTTGCGCGAACGCGCAACCCTAGCCGATGCGCGCTAGGCATGGAAGTTGTTTCAGGTGTTGGCATGACGATGCAGTAGCAATGCGAGTTGCGCCAGGCGAGTCAAGGCATTGACCGACATTGTGGCGCCTGAAATGCCATCGATGTGGCGATCCAGCGCATAGTCTTCGGTTAAAGTTGCGCCGTTGAATTGATCGGTAAATGCAGGGTAACGTACCTCCCAACCACGGCTTTCCCGATAAATCAGCACGCGCAAGTTAGTGAGCTGATTGCCATCGACAATGAGTCCGGTAGTGATCGGACGTTCTTTACCGATTTCTTCGAGAATCCACGCTGTTCGCTCACCTCTTTGCCAGTATCGGACTCTTAGCTGGCCGAGCTCATGCCCAAGTATCTTCCGGATTTCGTCCTGTATGGGTTTTGTTATCCACAGTCTTTCGCCTTCAGGTACTTCGTTATCAAATGATTCCGCTAGGAATGCACTGGGTTCCTGGTAGACGTCGGTTGCGTACACTAACTCAGTCGCGCAGGTGACACTCAGTAGTGCAAGCAAAATGCATTTATTCGCGCGCGTTAGCGCCGCCACGTGATGTCGCGCGTAGTCTGTAAAATCTCTTATTCCCATCGAACTTGCGGCCAAGATTCCATCATCGTTATGCGCGAATAAGAATGTTAACGCAAATACGAATCATTATCAATATTGTATGAATGGCAAATTCAAAGCACAAAATCTAAAACGCTCATTGATTGGCACTGCCGCCGTGCCGAGAGCGCTGTTGTTGGTCGCTGGTCATGCGACAACACATTGCGCC
>JBLFWZ010000023.1:0-28852 GCA_047611905.1 Gammaproteobacteria bacterium
TTAAATGACTCCGGTACGACCATCATCTTAACTACTCACTATCTCGAGGAAGCAGAACATTTGTGCCGTAATATCGCGATCATTGACCGCGGCAAAATAGTCGAAAACACCTCGATGAAAAATCTTCTTAAACGACTCCATGCCGAAGTTTTTATCCTGGATTTGATCCGACCTATCGAATTGGTGCCCAGTGGCAGCGAGTTTGGCTTCTATCTCAAGGACTCGACGACATTAGAAGTAAGTGTGCTAGCGGGGCAATCGATCAATACGCTATTTAAATATCTCTCAGAGTGCTCGATTGAAGTGTCCAGTATGCGCGGCAAAGCGAATCGACTAGAAGAGCTTTTCGTGAAAATGGTGCAGGAAAATGTCTAGCAAGACGACAAATCCGAGCGCGGCGCTATCTCGATGGAGGTCGTATGCGATCGCATTTCAAACGATCGTTTATAAAGAGCTAGCGCGGTTCTTGCGTATCTGGCTACAGACGATTTTGCCATCGGCAATTACGATGACCCTTTACTTTGTAATATTTGGCAATCTCATTGGCAAGCGCGTAGGAGAGATGGGCGGGTTTAGCTACATGCAGTACATAGCCCCAGGAATCATTATGATGGCGGTAATAACGAACTCGTATCAGAATGTCGTATCTTCGTTTTTCGGTGCGAAATTTCAACGCCATATCGAAGAAATTTTGGTCGCACCGGTGCCCCATGTGCTCATTCTCTGCGGGTATGTTGTCGGCGGCGTTGCTCGAGGAATTATCGTTGGGTTCGTGGTGACACTTATCGCACTGCTGTTCACGCGAATCGAAATTCATTCTTATCTCATTACGTTTGTCGTGATTATCTTAACGGCCACGCTATTTTCGATAGGTGGTTTGATAAACGCCATATTGGCAACGAAATTCGATGATATTTCGATCGTTCCGACATTTGTACTAACGCCGTTGACCTATCTCGGAGGCGTCTTTTATTCGATCGATATGCTGCCGGATTTTTGGCGCACTGTATCACTGGGGAATCCTATTTTGTATATGGTCAATGCGTTTCGCTATGGCATCTTAGGGGTTAGCGATATCGGGCTTGGAGTGGCATTTACGGTAATCGTGCTATTTATCGCCGGCTTATTTACCACAGCGCTTTATCTGCTGAATCGCGGTATAGGAATCCGCACATAAAGCGGTTTCGCTGTAGCACCGGCTACTCGTTTCGGCGATAAAAAAATGATCCCGCCTAGTTTCCGGGCGCCGAAAAGCGCCGCTTGAAATCCCGGTAAATAGATTGGGCCTCGCGAAATATCGGTCCAATGTTTCCGTCTCCAATCTGTCGATCGTCGATTCGAATTACTGGCACTATCTCCCGCCCGGAACTCGTCACCCAAACTTCGTCCGCGTCTGCCAGCTCTTCTTTGCTGATCATAGCTTGTTCGACATTTAAATCAGGGCCAGTAAACAGCTCGACTAACAAATTTCGTGTCACACCAGGGAGAATTCCGGGTGATAGTGGCGGCGTCTTTATCCGTCCGAATTTAACAACAAACACATTACTCGACGCGCCTTCAGTGACATATTTATCGCGAATAAAAATCGCCTCTTCGCTGTCGAGGCGAGACGCTTCGAAGCGGGACAGTACATTGGCTAATAAGGACGTCGTCTTGATATCGCACCGCTGCCATCGAAAATCCGGCAGCGTAATCGCCGATATCGCAGTGGTGGGGCCGTCTGACTCTAACGTCGATGACATCAAAAAAATCGTCGGATGGACATCTTCAACAAGCGTATGGTTACGCGGCGCAACCCCTCTGGTCACCTGCAGGTAAATACTCTGGTCACCTCCATCGTTGGTCGCGATCAGCTGATTAATCGTGCTCGCCCACTCGTCACGATTAAGCGGATTTTTGATCCCCGTTGCGGCTAGGCTTTCTTCCAGCCGGTTAAGGTGTTCGGGCAATCTAAACGCAAAACCGGAAAATACGGGAATGACTTCATAGATCCCGTCGCCGAAGATGAATCCACGATCGAGAACGGAAACCTTAGCATCTGCGAGAGCCTCCCAGTTGCCGTTTAAGTAACAAATCGAACCAGACATAAATTCATCGCCGAGGGCTATTAGGGGTTCAGGTGCTTGTTCTATTCCAAACGCATGAGTACTTCGTCGATCAACCGGGAGAACAACGAGCCCTTCGCGACCGCCGTGATGGCAGTGAGCGGAACGGTAACCAACGGCTTGTTCTGAAATTTCAGAACAACTTGGCCAATATTCTGGCTGAGTTCGATTGGAGCCTCGACCGCGTTCGCGATTTCCGCCGCCGCACTAATTTCGGCATATTTCCCTCTAGGAAATGTCACGAAAAGATCGGACTGTACTCCAACGCCGACAGACTTCTGTTCGCCTTTCCAAACCTTTGCTTGAGCAATAACTTCATCAGCAGAATAAATTTTTCGCGTTTCGAAAAATCGGAAGCCATAATTCAGCAGCGCTTGACTAGCCTCGGTGCGGGCCGCATCCGATCCCGTTCCCATCACAACCGCGACAAGGCGCATGTCACCGCGTTTAGCTGATGACACGAGACAGTAGCCCGCAGCTTCGGTGTGTCCAGTTTTAAAACCATCAACAGATGGATCGCGCGTGAGTAATCGGTTGCGATTGCGCTGCGAGATCCCGCCGTAGGTATATTCTTTAACCGAGAAACGGCCGTAAATATTCGGGAAATCGCGAATAAACTGTATCGCCAACTTAGCCATGTCGCGCGCTGTTGTATAAGTCTCCGGATCGGGCAAACCGGTACTGTTCGCGAAACTGGAATTCTCCATGCCGAGGCGTTTTACATGTTGATTCATAACCGATGCGAATACTTCTTCCGAACCGGAAACGTACTCGGCAATTGCGACACTCGCATCGTTACCTGATTGGATAATAATGCCTTGAAGCAACTCGTCCACGCTGATCTGTTTATTAACCTCAATAAACATCCGTGAGCCTTCCATACGCCACGCTTTTTCGCTAACCGTGGTGGTGTCGTCAAGTCCGATCGCGCCTGACTGTATAGCCTCTGCGGCCACGTACGACGTCATGATCTTCGTCAAACTTGCCGGTTCGACCTTGTTATCTGCATGACGCTCGGCGAGCACCTTCGCCGAGTGATAATCGATAAGAATATACGAACTCGCTTTGAAATTAGGCGGTGCAGGAACATCTGGAGACACCGTGTCTGCCTGCGCGACCGGTTCCACGAGCAGCAACACCGTTGCGAGCAATAAGACGAATCCGTTCTGAATACTTTTCATAAGCTAACGATGAGTTTAATCAGGTTTTCTTGCTGGCGCGATGAACGACCGCGCGGATATCAATTAACGACGAAATGATGCTCGCTAATCCCTATTCTCGATAGTGTTTTTACGACTTGATCGGCCAGCCCTACGCTAGAGATGGGCCCAACTTGCACTCGATAGATTGACCGCTGCCCTGTCGTTGCAGTGCGTATCCGAACCTTCTTAGACAACGTATTGGAGACTTGTTCCAACATTCGATCAGCGTTCGCCCTTTTACTGAACGCGCCGATTTGCAGATAGATCGGGTCGCTGTTGTCGAGGCCCCGAGCATCGACTGTTTTCGAAGGCCCGATTTGATCCGGTACCTCGGTAGTGGCGAGCGCCTCAATCGCGACGAATGTTGTGCCTTTTTCAACAAACCCAAGTTTTAACGCCGCAGCATAAGATAAATCGATGATTCTATTATCGTGGAACGGTCCTCGATCGTTTACTTTTACAATCGTCGATCGGCCATTTTCAAGGTTGCTTACTTTTACAAATGTCGGCAGTGGCAGGTGTTTATGCGCCGCCGTCATTTGGTACATGTCATAAATATCACCGCTCGATGTTTTACGACCATGGAATTTTTTGCCATACCATGAAGCGACGCCCCGCTCTCGAAATCCCTGGCTCGATTTTAACGTGTGATAGCGTTTACCCAGAACCTCATAGGAATCGGGGTTACCGTAGCGGCTGCGCGGCTGCTCGTACGGTACTGATCTAGTAGGCGAGTTTTCGTCAACCGGCACACGCGGGGATGCGCGCTTAACTTTGCTGCTACAACTCGCAAGCAGTAGACAAATCGTGATCGCGACTATGTAGGCACATCGCTTAGGACATCTGCTGTGCCAGTCGCGCATTGCGGATTGCCTCTGCAAGTTTGACAACAGCCATCGCGTACTTCGTCCGCGGGTTGTACTTCATAATTGCGTAAAAGTTGTTTAGCGCTAGCCAATACTCTAGCGAGGCTTCGCCTTCAAGGGTAAATAGTGCAGCTAACTCGTCTGCCTCAAGCGCGGAAGTCGTAACACCGTGGGTCGCGAAGTCGCTTAAGCGTCGGTTCGGTTTCACACTGTCGGTAAGTAATTCATCGACCTTTGAGTTCGATGTAGAAGCTGGCAGGACTATCGGGCCGCCGCGACTCCAGCCGTGGGACTTCAGATAGTTGGCTACGCTTCCAATTGCGTCGCTCCGATCCTTCCAGATATTGCGTTCGCCATCATCATTAAAGTCGACAGCAAATTTTCGATAGCTTTCCGGCATGAATTGCGGAATTCCCATGGCGCCGGCATATGAACCCTTCAATTCCAGGGGATCGAGATCTTGCTCTCTGCTCATTAAAAATAACTGTCGCAATTGTGCGCGAAAAAACGTCATCCGCCGCACGTTTCCCTTCGGATAGTGAAACGCCAATGTTGATAGCGCATCGACAACCTGATCGCCACCCGTGATTTTCCCGTAGGCAGTTTCAACGCCAATGATAGCGACGATAATTTCCGGCGGAACGCCATAAACGTCGGTCGCCCGATGTAAGGTTTCTGCGTGTGTATTCCAAAACTCGATACCGCCGGCAATACGCAAATCGGTTAGAAAATGTTTGCGATATTCGTGCCACGGCTTCGATTTTTCGGCAGGCCGAGACATCGCTTTCAAGATACGTTTGGAACGTTGCGCTTTTTCGAATATACGGGTTAGTTCTGCCGCATCAAAACCATCGTTTGTAACCAATTCCCCAATAAATGCGTCTACTGCGGCTTTGTCCAAATTTGCTGCGTCAGCAGCGCCGAAAATTAGTAGTAAGCTGGCCGCTAGCGCACGAAATATATTAATCATAAAGGTTAAATAACTACCCTAAAGCACTCAAGAATATGTGATAAATCGTCGGTGAGTCTGGATGGACATCAGGATACCCAAACCGGCCAAAATAGTCACTAATGATGTTCCGCCGTAACTCACCAGCGGCAACGGAACGCCAACAACCGGTAGCTGCCCCGTCACCATACCCATGTTGACGAAAATGTAGATGAATAGTGTCATCGTCACGCTTGCCGCTAAGACACGGCCGAAGCTATCTTGGGCATTCATAGCAATGCGGAGGCCGCGTGCTAGCACGAGCGCATAGGCTGCCAATAAGACCAGCACGCCGATGAAGCCGAACTCCTCACAATAAACTGCAAAAATAAAATCGGTCGCTCGTTCGGGCAGGAACTCGAGATGAGACTGCGTTCCGTTTAACCAACCTTTTCCTGAAATGCCGCCCGATCCGACCGCGATAGTTGCTTGGATAATATGATAGCCAGAGCCAAGCGGATCTTGTTGCGGATCGAACAAGGTAAGAACGCGCTGTCTCTGATAATCATGCATCAAAAACCAAGCAAGTGGGGCAGCACATAAGGTCATCAGCAGCGCCGAAAATATCCAACGCCACGGGACTCCGGCGAAGAACAATGCAAAAAAACCAGCTGCCATAACAAGCAGGGCCGTTCCAAGGTCTGGTTGTTTGATAATCAGCAAGCCCGGGATAAATATGATGAGCAATGCGATCACGGTCGTGCGGAAATTTGGCGGTAGTACTCTGTCGTAGAGAAACCAGGAAACCGTTAGCGGGACGGCAATTTTCATAATTTCCGACGGCTGAAATCGAATTATTCCGACCTCAAGCCAGCGTTGCGCGCCGCGCCCAGTGCCGAACAAAAAAACCACTATCAACAAGGTGACACCAACGAGATAGAACAGCGGCGCCAAGCGCGAAAGGCGTGCGGGACTGATTTGCGCAATAACCACCATCGCAAACAAACCGATCGACATTCGCAGCGCTTGTTTAGTGACGATTTGGATCGATTGGTCGGCCGCACTGTATAGAATTACGAGACCCAAACCACACAATATTAAGACGCCGCCGAGCAATTGCGGGTCAATATGCAACCGGAACAGTAAGCTACGTTGACTATCCATTGTTTTTCGAGATCGAAGCAGCACCAAGAAGAAAGTAGTCCAGCATCAGCCGCGCTATTGGCGCAGCGGTACCGCTGCCGCTACCGCCGTTTTCAACGATAATTGCAACCGCAATCTCCGGATCCTTTTCCGGTGCAAAGGCAATGAACAACGCGTGGTCACGCAGTAACTTCGGCGTCTCATCGTTATTCGCCACGGCATCTTGTGCAATTCCGAACAGTTGTGCCGTCCCCGTTTTGCCTGCGTAACGATAAAACGCGCCATCGCCTGAGCGCCGCGCAGTTCCTCGCGTTCCATGCACAACTTCAAGCATGCCGTTTATAACATCGTCCCAATATTGAGAATTTGAGATCTCTATGGCCGGACGTTCGTGGATCCCGATTTCGCTCGCGACACGTGCAAGCGGGTCTTCTATTTGGCCGACTACGTGCGGCGCCATCCGTCGCCCATGATTGGCGATAGTTGATACGGCGTAGGCAAGTTGCAATGGCGACGTGAGCATAAACCCTTGACCGATTCCTGTGATCAAAGTTTCCCCAGGATACCAAGGCAAGTTGCGCGCCCTGCGTTTCCACTCTGCAGAGGGTAATAATCCCGCTGTTTCGCCCGGAAGATCGATTCCGGTGGCCTTGCCCAGGCCAAACTCACTAAGCATCGAATGGATGCGCGCGATGCCCAAATCACGCGCCAGTGCATAATAGTAAACATCACACGATTCAGCGATGGAACGCGTGAGGTTGACATGCCCGTGACCACGTTTCAGCCAATCGCGGTAGCGGTGATCATCACCATCCAGTGAGTACCATCCGGGGCACCACGTATCGTCATCACTGTGGCGAGTGCCACTTTCTAAACCAGCCAAGGCAACCATCGGTTTGACAGTCGAACCTGGCGGATACTGGGCTTGCAGTGCACGATTGAACAGCGGGCGGTCTTTTGAATTCCGGAGCGCCTTGTATCGATCCTTACTGATTCCATTAACAAAAAGATTTGGATCAAACGACGGTCGGCTCACGAAAGCTAAAACCTCACCCGTTGAAGGATTGAGTGCGACGATCGCACCATTGTTGTCTGTCAAGGCCGCGGTGGCCGTTTTTTGCAACCCGAGGTCCAATGTTAAGTACACATCGTGGCCTGGCACGGGTGGAGAGTCGGTGACAACTCGTAGAACTCGGCCTTGGGCGTTTACTTCTACTTGCTGGTAACCGACTTTGCCGCGCAATATTTCTTCGCGGGCCAATTCAACGCCGGTCTTTCCAATGTGGCTCGTACCTCGGTAGGCGACCGGATCAATCGCCTTTACTTCCGTTTCGTTTATTCTTCCTACGTACCCCACAACGTGCGCAAGTTCCTCACCGAACGGATAATATCTTGCCAATCGTGCGACGACCGCGAATCCCGGAAAACGATGTCGATTGACGGAGAATTTAGAGACTTCGTTTTCGCTCATTCCCGTCTTAATTACGATCGCATCGAAACCCCGAGCGCGACGCCGCTCCTCGTCAATTCGGGCAATCTCATCCTCGTCAAGATTGACGAGTTGGGCCACGGCCGGCAGCGTTGCTTCAAAATCGCGCACTCTTTCGGGAACCATCTCTAGCGAAAATGATGGCCGATTTTCAGCCAGGACTTGTCCGTCTCGACTATAAATAAGGCCACGAGTCGGCGGGATCGGAACGACCTTCAATCGGTTGTCTTGCGACAGGGTCGTAAAATGCCGGTGTTCTAGAAGTTGTAAGTACGTAAGGCGTCCCAGCACAACTAGTGTTAGCACGACCGTCATTGACATCGCGGCCCACATTCTGGCCTGGAATATTCGAGATTCTCGATTTGGATCTTTTAGTGTGGGTAACTTCTGCATTAAGCGGATAAGGCTGCCGATAGGTGTTGCCGCCAGATTAAAAAATCTGACGCGCTCATTCTACCCCCGCCCTACGTCGGAGGTCGCGCAGCACCACGAACACCCATGGCCACAAAATCGCACTGGTAACCGATGCCAGCAAGTAATCGTAACCGTATTTCATAGAGCCAATTAAATTGTAGACGAGCAGCATTACCAAGGAGTATAAAAATACTAAAGATCCGATTACGAGCGCTTGGCGAAAAAGCGGATATACGCGAATTTGTTGATGGTAGATCACTACAACGTAGGCAACAATCGCAAGTCCAAAGGCATGTTGCCCCAGTAAGGAACCTTGCATTACATCAAACAGCAGTCCAATTATCCAAGCGATGACAACCCCAAGGCGTAGCGGTAGCGCCAGACACCAATAAGCCAGAACAAGAGGCACCCACGCGGGGCGCCAGGGCAGAACCCAATCGGGTAACGGCAGAGCCGACAACATAAACGCGACGATGAAACTCGCTGCGATTGCCCACGTGCCACTGGCGCCTAGTCTCATGGCAGGGTCTTTAGTTCGGCAGAACTAACCTCCAGGTTGTCTATTGGATTTTGCGCTTGCGGCCAAACCAAGAGGACTTCTCGAGCACGATTGACTTGGGCGCTTGGTGCAACAATGATGCGCGCGAAAGGTTCGCCCGGGTCTATTTCAACCGCGCTAACCCTGCCGACCGGGTAACCAGCTGGAAAACGATTGCCCAATCCGGACGTTACTACGAGGTCGCCAGTTTTGATGTCTGCGTTGGTCGGCACGAATGTAAGATTGAGCTCGTCGCCGCCTGTTGATCCGGCAGCTATTGCGCGCAAGCCGGTCCGGTTTATCTGCACTGGCGTCGCGTGAACGAGGTCCGTGATCAGTAAGGCAGTACTTGAAAACGGTCCTAGATGAACGATCTGCCCCAATACTCCGAATGCATCGACGACCGGCTGGCCAAGATATACACCCTGACGGGATCCTTTGCTGATCACAATCTTACGCGCTGATGGTGAGGTCTCGATCGCCAGTACATCCGCTCCAACGACCGTCTCGCTGAATTCGGCAGACGATTCGAGTAGATTACGGAGCCGCTCATTTTGATGTGCCAATGCGGCATATTTCTGCGTACGTGAGCGTAGGTGAACGTTCTCTTCGCGCAGCCGCTCGTTGTTGAGTGCCAACGCCTGGTGAGAACGCAGCCGTTCGGTAAAATTTACCACAACCTCGATAGGCGCGTTGACTGCATACTGCACGGGAAAAACCATGACAGATAATGCGGAGCGGATGGTCGCTAGATGCTGTTGTCGATGGTCTATTGAAATTAGCAAGAAAGACAGGATCGCGCAGCTGATCAATCTAGCCGTGGGTGAGGGTGCGTCCGTGAATAGCGGTTTAATCGACTTCCCCTCTCATCGTCGAGGCTGTCCCAATCAATTATTCGAGGGCAAGAATATCCGCCCCGTGTTCTTCGATCATTTCCAAGACTCGCCCACCGCCGCGTGCGACACAGGTCAACGGATCCTCGGCGACGATCACGGGTAGTCCCGTCTCCTCCATGAGTAATCGATCAAGATCTTTCAGTAGCGCACCGCCACCGGTAAGGACCATGCCACGATCTGCCACGTCGGATCCGAGTTCTGGTGGAGTATTTTCTAGTGCAGTCTTCACCGCCTCGACGATGCCGGCGAGGGGTTCTTGCAGCGCCTCGAGTATTTCGTTGCTGTTCAATGTAAAAGAACGCGGCAAGCCTTCGGCCAAATTTCGGCCCTTTATCTCGATTTCCCTGACTTCGCTACCTGGGTAAGCGCAACCTATCTCGTGCTTTACACGTTCGGCCGTTGCTTCACCAATTAGGCTACCGTAATTTCGTCTCACGTAATTCACGATCGCGTCGTCGAAACGATCACCACCGATGCGTACCGAATCTGAATAAACGATGCCGTTTAAGGAGATCACTGCGACCTCGGTCGTGCCGCCGCCGATATCCAGCACCATAGAACCGCTCGCGTCGCTAACCGGCATCCCTGCACCAATTGCAGCTGACATCGGCTCTTCGATGAGGAAGACGTCGCGTGCGCCCGCGCCGGCCGCGGATTCCCTAATCGCGCGTCGCTCGACCTGGGTAGATCCGCAAGGGACGCACACCAGGACACGTGGGCTCGGTTTAAAGAATTGGTCGCCGTGAGCCTTGCGAATAAAATGCTGGAGCATCTTCTCCGTGATCGTAAAGTCAGCAATGACGCCGTCTTTTAATGGTCGGATCGCGTCGATATGGCCTGGCGTGCGCCCAAGCATACGCTTCGCCTCGAGCCCCACCGCGGCAATCGCCTTTGGGTGATTCGCGTCACGACCCCGTCGAATGGCGACCACAGAAGGTTCATTCAATACGATACCTTTTCCACGGACGTAGATGAGCGTATTCGCAGTTCCAAGATCGATAGACAGATCGTTGGAGAACATGCCCCTAAGCATCTTGAACATTACGAAACATCCTCAAATTCAAAATTTTGTCCAACGGAACCGTAGCGGGCCGCTTCACGGCGGGCTTTTTTGGCCGGCAGGTCCGGAATCTTCATGGTACACTTTGTCGGCGGTTCGGGGCGTAGCGGATTGTTCTAAAGCTCGAACGTAGCACCTAAGATTAACGTCTCAGAGATACGTATAACGCATAGTAATCTAACAGTGCACGTGCCCGACGGCAAGCGAGCAAGCAGCAGTAGCTCCTTCATTGATCAACAAATAACGGATATTGAATGACGATAGTCAACGACGAAGTTCAATCAATCGCGCACCTAGCGCGAATTGGAATCAAAGCAGATGAAATTACTGAGTTCGCAGCCGAGCTCAGTAAGATTATGGATTTCGTTGCGCGGATGGACGCGGTCGATACGGCGGATATCGAACCCCTCGCCCACCCACTGGATGCAGCATCTCACAACCGCGAAGATGTCGTGATTGACGACGACATGCGTGAAACGCTTCAAGCAAATGCGCCGCAAATGGAGAACTCGCTCTACCTCGTTCCTAAAGTAATCGAATAAGAATCAGACGCAATGACCCTCTATCCTGACTCAGTCGCCGGGATCGCGAACGCACTTGCTACGCGTGACATCTCAAGCGTAGAAATTACCCGCCATTACATCGAGCGAATTAACGCACTAGACGGGCAAATAAACAGCTACGTCACCGTATGCGAAGCACATGCTTTAGACCAGGCGCAAGCAGCGGACGACCTAATTTCAAGAGGTCACGGCGGGCCATTAACAGGCGTTCCGTATGCCCACAAAGACATATTTTGCACGAAAGGGATCCGAACCTCGTGCGGTTCTCGGATGCTCGATAATTTTATTTCGCCCTACGATGCGACAGTTACCGAACGTCTAAACAACGCGGGGATGGTGTTACTCGGAAAAACCAACATGGACGAATTTGCCATGGGCTCTTCTAACGAGACCAGTTTTTATGGCCCTGTGACAAATCCATGGAAGACAGGTGCCGTACCGGGCGGCTCCTCGGGCGGATCTGCTGCGGCCGTTGCCGCCCGCTTAGCTCCGTGTGCAACGGGAACCGATACCGGTGGTTCGATCCGACAGCCTGCCGCGTTGTGCGGCATAACAGGCTTAAAGCCTACCTACGGACGCGTCTCGCGCTACGGCATGATCGCATTCGCGTCCAGCCTCGACCAGGGCGGACCAATGGCTACCAACGCACTAGATTGCGCGTTGCTGACGAACGTCATAGCGGGATTTGACCGAAAGGATTCAACGTCTGTTGACCACCCAACGGAAGACTATTCGGCGACGCTCAGCGACTCGATCAAGGGATTACGGTGTGGGATACCTAAGCAGTACTTCGGCAAATCGCTAGATTCGAAGGTCGCCTCGGCCATTAGACAAGCGGTCTCGGAGCTAGAGAATCTAGGCGCTCAATGCGTCGAAGTCGATCTCCCATCGACTGAACTGGCGATCCCCTCTTATTACGTCATTTCATCGGCAGAGTGTTCGTCGAATTTGTCTCGTTATGACGGTGTAAGGTTTGGCTATCGCTGTGACAATCCTGTTGATCTTGAGGATATGTATACGCGCACTCGCGGTGAAGGATTTGGCAAAGAGACCAAACGACGAATTTTGATCGGTACCTACGCACTGTCATCCGGCTATTACGACGCGTACTACACTAAGGCCCAGCAGATAAGACGACTCATTCAACAAGATTTCAAGAAAGCCCTGGCCGAGGTTGACGTTCTCGTGGGACCGACGTCGCCTACGACTGCTTTCGAAATCGGGCAAAAATCTAGCGATCCAATCTCCATGTACCTATCTGATATCTACACCACCGCAGTCAATCTCGCCGGCCTACCGGCATTGTCCATGCCCGCGGGCTTCGTTGACGGATTGCCGGTCGGGCTACAGATCATTGGCGATTTTTTTAGTGAATCTAAGCTTCTACAAATCGCCCACCAATACCAACAAGTAACTGACTGGCATGTGCTCGCACCGCCACTCGGAGCGTAAGCGAAAAATGGAATGGGAAACTGTCATTGGATTGGAAATTCACGCGCAATTAGCAACAAAAAGTAAGATCTTCTCGTGCGCCTCGACTGAAGTTGGCGCGAAACCCAATTCACAAGCATCTGCTGTCGATCTCGGCTTACCTGGTGTTCTACCAGTACTGAATGAAAAGGTAGTTGAAATGGCTGTCTTGTTCGGCCTTGCGATTGGAGCAAAAATAGCAGAATCGTCTGTGTTCGCAAGGAAAAACTACTTTTATCCCGACCTTCCCAAGGGCTATCAAATTAGCCAATTCGCCGAACCCATCGTTTCGACCGGAACCTTGCAGATACGGTTGGCTGACGGCAGGACTCGAATCATTGACGTTACGCGAGCCCACCTTGAGGAAGATGCCGGGAAATCCACACACGACGGATTCGCCCAATCTACTGGAATTGATCTAAATAGAGCAGGAACCCCGCTGTTAGAGATCGTCTCGGAACCACAAATGAATTCTGCCGAACAAGCCGTCGCCTACATGCGAACGATGCATCGACTCGTTCGCTATTTGGGAATTTGCGACGGCAATATGCAAGAAGGCTCGTTTCGTTGCGATGCAAATGTCTCAATCCGAGAGCCGGGATCAACTCGGCTTGGCACACGAACTGAAATTAAAAACTTGAATTCCTTTAAGTTTATTGAGCGCGCCATCGAACATGAAGTTGAACGACAAATTGAGATTATAGAAAGCGGTTCTAAGGTCGTTCAAGAAACGCGGCTATACGATTCAGATCGCGATGAAACGCGTACCATGCGTAGTAAAGAGGATGCGCACGACTATCGCTATTTCCCGGACCCTGATCTCCTGCCAATTCGAGTCTCCAAAGACTACTTAGCGTCCATGGCGAAGTTACTACCCGAGCTACCGGATCAAAAACGTGACCGATTCGTTGCACAGTATGAATTAAACGAACAAGAAGCCGATTTACTCTGCGAAGAAACAGCATGCGCGGATTACTTAGAGGAAACCGTCAAGATATCTAAAGCCGATCCACGTTTAAGCGCCAATTGGATCACAGGTGAGGTGTTTGCCGGCTTAAATCGCGCGAATATTTCTATCGAGGATTCTCCTGTCAGCTCGAATTCGCTGGGCAAACTTATCGCAAGAATCAACGACAATACAATCTCAGGAAAAATTGCTAAGCAGGTATTTGAGCGTATGTGGGAGACGGGTGACGGACCCGACGAAATCATCGAATCACAAGGGCTGCGACAAGTCACTGACGACTCAGCGATCGAGCAGCTGGTCATGCAGGTGCTAAGGGAAAACCCCGGACAAATTGCCCAATATAAATCGGGAAAAGATAAGGTCTTCGGATTTTTCGTAGGCCAAGTAATGCGGCTGTCTCAGGGCAAGGCGAATCCGGCACGGGTCAATGAATTTCTGAAAACTCAACTCGATAAATCCCCATAAAAAAGCCAGGTAACATCCTGGCTTTTCCTTAGGACACCGTCCTCCTAGTGCACAAAACTAGGAATCGTCGTCCGCTTCCTCGATCGGCCGATCAAGCAACTCGACAATAGCCATTGGAGCTGCGTCACCGGGACGAAACCCCGTTTTCAAGATACGAAGATATCCACCCGGTCGATTCTGATATCGCGGGCCCAATTCCTTGAACAGTTTGTTCACGACCCCAGAATCCCGCAAACGGGAAAAGGCGAGGCGCCGATTCGCTACAGAGTCGGATTTTGCCATCGTGAGCAAGGGTTCTGCGGTGCGTCGCAATTCCTTCGCTTTAGGCACGGTCGTACGTATCAACTCGTGCCGAAACAACGATACTGCCATGTTCCTGAACATAGCTTTTCGGTGCGAGCTATTCCGATTTAATTGACGTCCGCTTTGGCGATGTCTCATTGAATTACTACCTTGACTATCTTAATTGATCAGAGCGAACTGCTCTTATCTACATCATATAACCCTGACGGAGGCCAGTTTTCTAGACGCATACCGAGCGACAATCCGCGAGCGGCAAGCACGTCCTTAATTTCCGTGAGAGACTTTTTACCCAAATTTGGCGTCTTCAGGAGTTCAACTTCAGTACGTTGAATTAAATCGCCGATGTAATAAATGCTTTCAGCTTTAAGACAATTTGCAGAACGAACGGTCAATTCGAGGTCGTCAATTGAACGCAGCAAGATTGGGTCCACCTCGACCTCTTCTTTGCGTTCCGGCTCAGCTTGCTCTTCGCTGCTTAGGTCGACAAACACCGCCAATTGGCTGCGCAATATCCCGGCGGCATCGCGAACCGCGCGCTCCGGATCAATAGTCCCATTTGTTTCGATAGTTATAATGAGCTTATCGAGATCGGTTTGTTGCTCAACGCGTGCGCTTTGGACTTCGTATGCGACGCGGCGTACAGGGCTAAACGATGCATCCAGTTTCAATCGGCCGATCGCCTGATCAGCCTCTTCGTCTACGACTCGGCTCGTGGCAGGTTGGTAACCGCGACCGCGCGCGACCTTGAGCGTCATATTTAATTCGCCGTTGTCGCTCAACGTAGCGATGTGATGCGTCGGGTCTACGATCTCTACATCGTGATCTAGCACGATGTCTCCGGCAACAACCGGGCCTGGACCGCGCTTGTTCAGTGTTAACGTAGCTTCATCGCGGGTGTGCATGTTAATTGCCAGACCCTTCAGATTAAGAAGGATGTCGGTCACATCTTCCTGGACGCCTTCAATCGTCGTGTATTCGTGTAGTACGTTCTCGATCTCGGCCTCGACTATGGCGCTGCCAGTCATGGAGGACAACAATACCCTGCGTAGCGCGTTACCTAATGTGTGTCCGAAACCGCGGTTCAACGGTTCGAGCGTAATCTTCGCGGTCTTTGGATTAACCGGACTTACGTCGACGATGTTCGGCTTCAACATTTCACTTGCTGCTGATGCCATAGCACTTTCTCCTTTAGTTGCCCTACTTGGAGTACAACTCTACGACTAGGGATTCATTAATATCGGCAGGTAAATCACCGCGTTCCGGCGCTACTTTAAATAGGCCTTCCATCTTTTTAGAGTCTACTTCTAACCAATCCGGTAACCCAAGCTGCTCAGCGATGGCCAGAGAGTCTTGAATGCGAACTTGTTTTCGTGCTTTTTCGCGTATAGCGATAACATCTTTAGGACTCACCTGATAAGACGGGATATTCACGAGCTGGCCATTAACTAAGATCGCTTTGTGACTGACTAATTGACGAGCTTCCGATCGCGTGCTCCCGAACCCCATTCGGTAAACAACGTTATCCAGACGTTGCTCTAGCATTTGCAATAGGTTTTCACCTGTTGCACCTTTGCGTTTTGCCGCTGCCTTGTAGTAGTTGCGAAACTGCTTTTCCAATACGCCATACATGTAGCGGAGTTTTTGCTTCTCTCTAAGCTGCAAGGCGTAATCCGATTGCCGTCTGCCGCGGCTATCGCCGTGTTGGCCCGGTGGCTTCTCGAGCTGGCATTTCGATTCAATCGGTCGCGCTCTACTTTTTAGAAAAAGATCAACGCCTTGTCGACGACTGAGCTTACATTTTGGTCCAATATATCTTGCCATTACTGTATCCCGTTGCTATACGCGGCGCTTCTTAGGTGGACGACAACCATTGTGTGGAATCGGTGTGACGTCAGTAATATTCGTAATTTTAAACCCGGCTGCATTCAACGCACGCACCGCGGATTCTCGGCCCGGTCCGGGGCCCTTCACAAAAACATCAAGGTTTTGGGTGCCGAATTCATTAATTAATGAGCCTAGGCGTTCAGCCGCTACTTGCGCTGCAAACGGCGTACTCTTTCGCGATCCGCGAAAGCCGCTACCGCCAGCTGTGGCCCACCCAAGAGTATTTCCTTGGCGGTCAGTTATCGTAATGATTGTGTTATTAAACGACGCGTGAATATGCGCCACACCATCGATCACGGTCTTTTTTTCGCGTTTCTTTGTACGAGGAGTAGATGTAGCCATGAAAATATCGCTCAGTTATTTCTTAATCATCCGTCTCGGACCTTTACGGGTCCGAGCGTTCGTCTGGGTCTGTTGGCCGCGCGTCGGCAATCCGCGCCGATGGCGTATCCCGCGGTAACTCCCAAGGTCCATCAGACGTTTGATGTTCATCGAAATTTCCCGCCGAAGGTCGCCTTCGATGGTGAATTTGGAAACCGCACCGCGTAGCGCCTCCAATTGTTCTTCCGTTAGGTCTTTAATCAATACTTGTTCTGCAACTCCGGTTTCCTGGCAAATCTTACGCGCCAGAGTCTGTCCGATACCAAATATTGATTGGATTGCAATGACAGAGTGCTTCCTGTCTGGAATATTTACGCCTGCTACACGCGCCATACTATTATCCTCATCGAAAAATTCACGCTAACCTTGGCGCTGTTTGTGTCGTGGATCTTTGCAAATTACTCGAACCACACCTTTGCGTTTAATAACGCGGCAGTTTCGACAGATCCGTTTTACTGATGCTCGAATTTTCACTTACTCACCTTATTTCCTGTTAGCGACGACCGTAACCTTTGAGATTAGCCTTCTTAAGCAAGCCTTCGTATTGATGCGACATCAAATGTGCTTGTACTTGCGACATAAAATCCATCACCACCACCACAATAATGAGCAGTGACGTTCCACCGAAGTAAAACGGGACGCTGAATTTCAATATTAGAAATTCTGGTAGTAAACACACCGACGTAATGTAAATAGCACCGGCGACGGTTAATCGCGTCATCACCCCGTCTATGTATCGTGCTGTTTGCTCGCCGGGTCGTATGCCTGGAATGAAAGCTCCAGATTTTTTTAAATTATCGGCCGTTTCTTTTGGGTTGAAGACAAGGGCCGTATAGAAGAAACAGAAAAATATTATCGCCGCCGCGTAAAACAGGACGTACAGCGGTTGACCCGGTGACAACGTACTGGCTAAGTCCCGCATCCAGCCCATGCCTTCCATGTTGCCGAACCAACCGCCGATAGTCGCAGGGAACAAGATAATACTTGAAGCAAATATTGGCGGAATCACGCCAGACATATTTAGCTTTAGTGGTAGATGGCTCGATTGACCGCCAATTTGATTGCGTTGCTTAGCGTAATTCACCGTTATCCGGCGCTGACCCCGTTCTACGAACACAACGAACGCGGTGACGAGTATAGCTAATGCAAACAGCGCTAATACCATAATAATAGATAGCTCGCCGGTTCGTGATAACTCAAGCGTGCCGCCCACTGCCGACGGTAATCCCGCGACAATGCCCGCGAAGATAATCATTGAAATTCCGTTTCCGATTCCGCGCTCTGTGACCTGTTCGCCTAGCCACATCAAAAACAAGGTCCCAGTCACAAGTGTCGTCACACAGGTGATTCGAAAAGCTAGACCTGGATCAATTACCAATTGCAGCCCCGCAGCAGACTGGCCTTCGAGCATTACGGCCACACCTAATGATTGGAACAGGGCCAATGCGACGGTCCCGTACCGGGTATATTGCGTAATTTGTCTCCGTCCTGATTCGCCTTCCTTCTTCAACTGTTCCAGTTTCGGATGAACGACCGTGAGCAACTGCATGATGATGGACGCGGAAATATAGGGCATGATTCCGAGTGCGACGACAGAAAAACGTTCAAGTGCGCCCCCCGAAAACATATTGAACATGTCTAAGATCGTGCCGCGCTGTTGATCAAATAGCGTTACCAGTGCACTCGGGTTTATGCCTGGTACTGGGATGTGCGTGCAAATACGGAAAACAATGAGCGCGCCTAGGAGAAAGAAAATTCTCTGGCGAAGTTCGTTTAGTTTTCCGATACCAGCCAAACCGCCCGGAGTATTTCGATTCGCGGTAGCCATACTAGTCTTCGATCGTACCCCCAGCATTCTCTATCGCGGACCGGGCACCTTTCGTAACTCGCAAACCTTGAACTTTCACTGCTTTTTCAACCGCGCCAGAAAAAATTATTTTGACCGTTAAAATATCTTTTCGAATCAAGCCTACGGCCTTCAAAGACTCAAGCGTCACGATGCCGTCTTGAATAAGGTGTAATTCACTGAGTCGAACTTCATCGTAGTAGGCGCTACTTCGAGAATGGAATCCGCCTTTCGGAAGTCGGCGCTGCAATGGCATTTGGCCACCTTCGAATCCGACTTTGTGGTATCCGCCGGAACGCGAATGCTGACCTTTGTGACCGCGGCCGCAAGTTTTACCGGAGCCCGAGCCGATTCCGCGTCCGACTCTCTTACGTGGTTTTTTAGAACCGTCAGCCGGTTTGATTGTATTTAAATACATCAGAGTTCCTCGATCTGCAGCATGTACGATATTTTATTGATCATGCCCCGATTCTCAGCGGTATCTGCTACTTCAACGCAATGGCGAATTCGACGCAGACCAAGTCCGGCAGCGCACGCTTTATGGGATTTCAGGCGTCCAGTCATACCACGCAGTTGCGTTAGTTTAATTTTGCCGGCCATCTGCTCTATCCTCGAATTTCCGCTACTGTCTTGCCGCGTTTCGCAGCCATCGATTCTGGCGAAGACATATTTTTCAGACCGTTGATTGTCGCGCGCACCACATTGACTGGATTTGTCGTACCAATGCATTTAGCTAGTACATTGTGAATTCCTACTACTTCGAACACCGCACGCATCGCGCCGCCCGCGATAATGCCAGTTCCCTGGGATGCGGGTTGCATATAGACCTTCGCAGCACCGTGTTCACCGACAATGGCGTACTGTAAGGTGTCTTCGTTCAGTGCAATGTCTTCCATATTTCGACGCGCGTTTTCCATCGCTTTCTGAATTGCGACGGGTACTTCGCGTGCCTTGCCGCGCCCAAGTCCGACTTTCCCGGCTCCGTCTCCGACGACTGTTAACGCGGTGAATCCGAAAATTCGTCCACCTTTGACAACCTTAGCTACCCTGTTTACGGCGACCAGCTTCTCAAACATGCCTTCTTGGTTTTGTTGGTTTCCCGAGGTAAATGCCATGCTACTTCAACTCCTAGAATTTGAGGCCATGTTCGCGAGCGGCGTCTGCGAGTGCTTTAACGCGACCGTGGTATTTAAAACCACCTCGGTCGAAAGCAACCTTCTCAACACCGGCGGCCCGTGCGCGTTCCGCAACCGCCTTGCCGACAATCGCAGCGGCCTCGACGTTGCCGGTCGTCTTTATTGATCCACGCAGATCTTTGTCTAGCGTAGATGCACTCGCCAACACAGTTCCACCGCTGGCGTCGATAACCTGAGCGTAGATATGCCGAGGCGTACGGTTGATACACAACCGAGTTACGCGGAGGTACTTAATGTGACTGCGGGTTTTGCGAGCCCGACGAAGTCGTGAAAATTTCTTGTTCATAGCGCCATTAACTCTTCTTAGCTTCCTTACGAACAATTTGTTCGTCCGAATACTTAACACCCTTGCCCTTATACGGTTCGGGTTTACGATAAGCTCGAATATTTGCGGCAACTTGCCCTACACGCTGCTTGTCAACGCCTTTAATTACAATTTCTGTCTGCGTTGGGATCTCGATCGTCACGTCGTCAGGAATTGCGAAATTTATCGGGTGTGAATGCCCTAGCGACAAATTCAAAACTTTTCCATTGAGCTGTGCACGATAGCCCACACCGACAATTTGCAAACGCCGTTCAAAGCCCTCGCTTACGCCGATTACCATATTATTTACTAGTGCTCGTGAGGTGCCCGACATTGCCACGGCCGATTTCGATTCGTTCAACGCTTTAACTTTGATTTGCCCATCGTCGATTAGCACACCAACTTCTTCGTGGACATTCCACTCTAGAGTCCCATTTCTACCTTTCACTGTTACATTCTGCCCGTCAATTTTGACCTCTACGGCAGTTGGTATCTGGATTGGTGCACTCGCGATCCTGGACATTTATCTGATTCCTAAATCTAGTAGACGGAGCAGAGAACTTCGCCACCAATGCCCTGGGCGCGCGCTTCGCGATCGGTCATTAGTCCGCGCGACGTGGAAACGATGGCAATTCCAAGTCCTCCCACGACCGAAGGTATGGCGTCTTTTCCACGATATACGCGCAAGCTTGGTTTGCTTGTCCGCTGAATGTGCGCGATGACGGCTTTTCCCTCGTAATATTTCAGTTCAATAATTAACTGCGGGTGGCCTTCGCCAGTTATTGTTCTGAAACTTGATATGTAGCCTTCGTCTTGTAGCACTTGGGCGATTGCGGCTTTTGTTTTAGAAGCCGGCATCGACACTTCAACACGGTCACGCGCGTGCGCATTTCTGATCCGCGTAAACATGTCGGCAATTGGGTCTTGCATAGTCATAATGAGTTATCTCTTAGCCCTAACCGTTATGCGTGGAGGCGCTTACCAACTTGCCTTAACAAGTCCGGGCACATGCCCTTCCATTGCCAGTCGCCGTAGTTCGTTGCGCGAAAGACCAAACTTTCGATAGTACCCGTGTGGCCGTCCCGTTAGGCGGCAACGATTTCTTCCTCGAACGGGACTCGAATCACGTGGTAACTTTTGCAGGTTTATCCGCGCCGCTTCGCGCTCTTCCATTGGTAGTTCGGAATTTGCGGCGATGCTTTTGAGCGCTGCGCGTTTTGAAGCAAAACGTTGCGCAAGCAGCGTTCGTTTGTGCTCTCGGTTGATCATTGATTTTTTTGCCATATCTAACAGCCCTACGTCCGCAACGGAAAATTAAACGCGTGCAACAGAGCACGACCTTCATCGTCGTTTTTCGCATTCGTGGTGATGCAAATGTCCATTCCTCTGATTGAATCGATCTTATCGAAATCAATTTCGGGAAAAATAATTTGTTCTTTTACACCGAGCGTATAGTTGCCTCGTCCGTCGAACGCACGGTCGCTGAATCCTCGAAAATCTCGAATTCGAGGGATCGCGACATTAATTAACCGATCTAGGAATTCGTACATACGGTCACGACGCAAAGTAACTTTGGCACCAATTGGCCAACCATCACGTATTTTAAATCCCGCAATTGATTTCCGTGCCAAACACACGACGGGTTTCTGGCCGGATATAAGTTCAAGATCACGTAGCGCGTGTTCCATAATCTTCTTGTCGGTTGTCGCTTCTCCAAGCCCCATGTTGATGGTGACTTTCATGATCCGTGGTACTTCCATAACGCTGCTCAGCTTCAATTCTTCCTTCAGCTGTGCAACGAGTTTTTCGCGGTAAATTGTGTCCAATCTTGGCATTGTGATCTATCGCGACAACTAAATGTCGACGACCTCGTTATTCGATTTAAAGAAACGCACTTTGCGATCGTCTTCGAGCGTTTTGATGCCGACACGATCCGCCTTTTTCGTTACTGGGTTATATAGAGCGACATTGGATATATGGAGTGACGCTTCTTTCTCTACGATCCCGCCAGCAACACCTGCTTGGGGATTGGGCTTCGTATGGCGTTTAACGATATGGACGCCATTTACGACCACCCGTTCGTACGGCATGAGTCGCAATACGGTGCCACGCTTGCCCTTATCGCGTCCTGTTAACACGATGACGTCATCGCCTTTCTTTATTTTCTTCATGCGAGTTGTCCTGGCCTACAACACTTCTGGGGCTAGCGAGACGATCCGCATAAACCGGTCACCTCGCAACTCACGCGTGACGGGCCCAAAAATTCGAGTGCCAATAGGTTGAAGTTGCTTATCTAGCAGCACTGCTGCATTTCCATCAAAGCGAATCAACGAACCGTCGGGACGCCGAACACCTTTACGTGTGCGCACGACTACGGCGTCAAAGACTTCGCCTTTTTTAACTTTGCCTCGCGGAATCGCTTCTTTTATTGTCACTTTGATGATGTCGCCGATATTGGCATAGCGGCGCTTAGAACCGCCCAATACCTTAATGCACATCATACGGCGCGCACCGCTGTTGTCTGCCGCATCAAGCATAGATTGCATTTGAATCATTGTCCGGGTCTCCGCCGTGTACGCGTGCTCATGATTAATAGTTACCTAAATCTGTGGTGCGCGCTGCAATACTTTCTGTAACCGCCATGCTTTTCGCTTGGACAACGGCCGGCATTCTTCGATTGCAACTTTATCGCCCTCGTTGCACACATTGTCCTCGTCATGCGCGAGAAACTTCGTCGAGCGGCGGATGTATTTTTTGTACAACGGATGTTCAACTTGTCTCTCGACCAAAACCGAAATTGTCTTTTCCATTCGGTTACTTACGACTTCGCCGACGAGAGTCCGCGCCGTTGTGCCTTGTTCGCTCATGCTGCGTTACCTAATTTCATCTCGCTGAGAACTAATTTAATGCGTGCTATATCCCGTCGGACCTCACCAAATTGATTCGATCGCGGGGGTTGGCCCGATCCCGCTTGCATACGAAGGTTAAATTGCTCACGGCGTTTCTCAATGAGCAACACGTTCAGTTCCTCGACAGATTTTTTGCGCATTTCTTGTGCTTTCATTACATCAACTTCCGCGTTGTAAATGCCGTCCGAATCGGAAGTTTCGCAGCTGCAAGCCGAAATGCTTCACGCGCGAGGTCCTCATCAACGCCTTCCATTTCATAAAGCACAGTGCCGGGTTTAATTTGTGCGACCCAGTACTCAACGTTGCCTTTGCCCTTGCCTTGACGAACCTCAAGTGGTTTTTTCGTGATCGGTTTGTCTGGGAATACACGGATCCAAATTTTTGCTCCACGTTTAACGTGTCGCGTTAAAGCACGCCGTGCGGCTTCAATCTGGCGCGCCGTAAGACGCCCACGGGTCACTGCCTTCAATCCGTATTCGCCGAAGCTCACCTTTGCTCCACGTAGCGCCATACCACGATTGCGGCCTTTCTGTTGTTTTCGAAATTTAGTATTTTTAGGTTGTAACACGACTTAGCTCCCAGCCGCTGCTGCTTCTACGGGTTCTTCTACTGGCTCTTCAGCGCGTTTGATGATCTCGCCTTTGAAGATCCACACTTTGACTCCGATGACACCGTAGGTTGTATTTGCTTCTGCCAAGCCGTAGTCAATGTCGGCCCGAAGTGTGTGCAACGGCACGCGGCCTTCTCGGTACCACTCGGAGCGAGCGATTTCGGCACCGTTTAGTCGACCCGCGACATTAATCTTGATGCCTTGTGCGCCAAGTCGCATTGAATTGGACACCGCGCGCTTCATCGCTCTACGGAACATGATCCGACGTTCTAGCTGCTGCGCCACTGATTCAGCGACTAGATAGGCGTCAAGTTCTGGCTTTCGAATCTCCTCGACACTAATATGCGCCGGGATACCCATAAGCTTGCTGACTTGTTTACGCAGTGCTTCGATGTCCTCGCCTTTTTTTCCAATGACGATGCCCGGTCGTGCTGTATGAACGACGATACGTGCATTAGACGCCGGACGTTCGATCTGGATTCGGCTTACCGAAGCATGCGCTAATTTTTTACGCAGAAATTCTCGAATTTTCAAGTCTGCGTTTAGGTAATTCGCATAGTTCTTGGTGTCGGCATACCAAGTGGATGTCCAATCTTTGACAATCCCTAAGCGGATCCCGTATGGGTGTACTTTTTGTCCCATCCCTATTGCCCCGATTCTGCAACAGCCACGGTAACGTGACTCATGCGTTTCAAAATTTTATTGGCTCGTCCTCTAGCTCGCGGACGCCAGCGCTTCATCGTCGGACCTGCGTCAACCATTATTTCACTAATGAACAACTCGTCCACATCTGCGGCATCGTTGTGTTCCGCATTTGCAATCGCAGATTCCAACAGTTTCTTTATTATTTTGGCCGCCTTTTTATTGCTGAACGTCAGCAAATTGATAGCACTGCCAACAGGTAATCCTCGAACTTGATCCGCAACTAGGCGAACTTTCTGCGGGGATATCCGTGTATTTTTCAATTTTGCGACGGTGGCCATTGTGATATCTCGTTATTTCGATTTGCGGTCGGCAACATGGCCACGGAAAGTACGCGTTGGAGCGAATTCGCCCAACTTATGTCCCACCATGTTTTCACTCACGAAAACAGGCATGTGCTGTCTGCCGTTGTGGACCGCGATCGTGAGACCAACCATGTCCGGAATAATCATCGAGCGACGTGACCAAGTTTTTATCGGTCGCTTGTCGTTATTTGTTCGAGATGTGTCAACCTTCCGGAGAAGGTGATGATCTACGAATGGGCCTTTCTTAATTGAACGTGGCATAAAAATAGTGCTCCGCAATTATCGCTTATTGCGTTTACGGACGATCGATTTGCTCGTCCGTTTATTTGTTCGGGTCTTAAACCCTTTTGTCGGCTGACCCCAGGGGCTGACCGGATGACGACCGCCGGAAGTACGGCCTTCACCGCCACCGTGTGGGTGATCCACAGGGTTCATCGCTACACCACGCACAGTTGGTCTAACTCCGCGCCACCGCTTCGCACCTGCCTTGCCGAGGGAGCGCAACGAATGTTCTGAGTTCCCGACCTCGCCGATTGTCGCGCGACATTCAACTGGCACTTTACGCATTTCGCCCGAACGCAACCGCAGCGTTGCGGATGTTCCTTCACGCGCGACGTATTGAACAGCAGCGCCTGCACTTCGTCCAATTTGTGCACCTTTCTCAGGTTGTATCTCAACACAATGGACTATTGTGCCGACCGGAATGTTGCGTAACGGTAAGCAGTTTCCAACTTGTATCGGGGCGTCGATTCCTGATCTTATTTTTGCGCCCGCAGCCAACCCTTTCGGCGCGATCATGTAACGGCGTTCGCCATCTGCGTAGAGGATTAAAGCAATGTGTGCAGTTCTATTTGGGTCGTATTCTATGCGCTCGACAGTAGCTGGAATGCCGTCTTTGCGTCGCTTGAAATCGATTACGCGATAATGCTGCTTATGGCCGCCACCGCGGTGTCGTACCGTGATCCGGCCAGCGTTATTTCGACCCGAACCGCGTTTTTGCGGCTCCAACAAAGGGGCATAAGGCTCGCCTTTGTAAAGATCGTCGGTGACGACCCGAACCATACCGCGGCGGCCAGGAGAAGTTGGATTTGATTTATGTAATGCCATCGTTTAACCCGTAACCGTTATTCGCTAGCGAGAAAATCGAGTTCGAAGTCGGGCAAAAGCTTGACGTACGCTTTCTTCCAACCCTGACGAACACCAGCTGAGCCGCGGAAGTGCCGAGTTTTTGCCGGCATGTTACATACCGTTACGGCTTCTACTTTAACGCTAAATAATTCTTCCACAGCTGCCTTGATTTCCGGTTTTGTCGCGTTCTTGAGAACCCGAAAAACATATTGTCGGTTTGCGTCCGCGACTCTCGCGGCCTTTTCCGATATCTTTGGTTCGACCAACACCTGCATTAGACGCTCTCGATTCATTTCAATTGGTCCTCGATTTGCGTTAGTGCTGATTTAGAAATAATGATTTTTTCGAACGCAAGCAGCATTGCAGGATCGATAGTTGCCACATCGACCAATCCAACCCAGTACAAATTCCGCACCGCTAGGTAGAGATTTTCCGTCACATCGTTTGCGATAAGAAGCACGTCCTTTACCGCAAAATTGTTTAATACTGACACCAGCGCTTTCGTTTTCGGTTCGGCGACATCACAGTTATCGACGACGATCAGGCGTTCGGTTCGGATTAACTCTGACAGTATCGAGCACAGCGCATGCCGGTACATTTTTCGATTTACTTTCTGCCCGTAGTTTCTTGGCGACGCAGCGAACGTAACACCGCCCCCTCGCCAGATAGGACTGCGGATGGTACCCGCTCGAGCACGACCAAGTCCTTTTTGTCGGAATGGTTTCGCACCGCCGCCGCGCACGGCCGCTCGACTTTTACTTGCCTTAGTACCCCGGCGCCCGGCGGCGAAATATGCCGTGACGATTTGGTGAACTAGTGGCTCATTATATGCGCGGTCGAATACCGTGTCCGATAACGCTACGTTACCAGCAGTTTCGCCAGTCGCGAATGAACGAATTTGCAAATCCATAATTACCTACTTCCCACTCGCTTTCACGGACGGTTTGATTAGCACGTCACCGCCCTTTGCGCCTGGCACAGCCCCTTTGATTAACAAGAGATTGCGATCGAGATCGACTCTTACAACTTCAAGGCCTTGAACTGTGCGTCGCACATTACCCATGTGTCCGGCCATTTTTTTGCCTTTAAACACTCTTCCTGGTGTCTGGCATTGGCCTATAGAGCCTGAAACCCGGTGCGATAGCGAGTTGCCATGGGTCGCATCGCCCATACTGAAATTGTGGCGCTTAATGACACCAGCGTAACCTTTTCCGATAGTCGTTCCGGTTACATCTATAGCCTGTCCCGCTTCAAACAGATCGGCCTTTAATTCGCTGCCGACGGTAAATTCCGGAGCGCCATTCTCGCTTAGACGGAATTCCCATAACCCGCGGCCGGCTTCCATATCGTTCTTTGCAAATTCACCCGCCGCCGATTTACTGATTCGATTGCGGTGTTTCGTGCCTGTCGTAATTTGCACCGCGTTGTATCCATCAGTAATTTCGGTCTTAATCCGTGTAACGCGGTTCGGCAGAACTTCGACCACCGTCACTGGGACCGAATCCCCGTCTTCTGTAAACAGCCGCGTCATGCCGCGTTTTTGCCCGATAAGTCCCAATGACATTTTAAATAGCTCCTGCTCTGATACTTAGTTGAGCTTGATCTGGACGTCGACGCCGGCGGCCAGATCCAGTTTCATCAAAGCGTCGACGGTTTTGTCGGTCGGGTTGACAATATCGAGTAACCGCTTGTGTGTGCGGATCTCGTATTGATCTCGCGCATCTTTATTGACATGAGGTGATGTCAAGACGGTGAATCGTTCTTTTTTTGTAGGCAACGGTATTGGGCCTTTTACTTGCGCACCAGTTCGCTTAGCCGTTTCGACAATTTCACGAGTCGACTGATCGATCAATCGATGGTCGAATGCTTTTAGTCGAATTCTAATTACCTGTTGGTCCATTTCTAAGCTTCGCTTTTATATTTAACTGCGTGAACGCGGGGCTAGTGATAAATCTTTTTAATTCACAGCCCGGTGCAAACTTACCGATTACGCTATGATCTTCGCAACAACACCCGCACCCACTGTGCGGCCGCCTTCCCGAATGGCAAAACGTAACCCTTCTTCCATCGCGATGGGGTTGATCAACTTCACTTCAACCTTGACGTTGTCTCCAGGCATCACCATCTCAACACCTTCCGGCAATTCCACCGCACCCGTCACGTCCGTCGTGCGGAAATAAAACTGCGGCCGATAGTTGTTGAAAAATGGCGTGTGCCGACCGCCTTCATCCTTCGATAACACATACACTTCAGCTTCGAAATGCGTGTGCGGATTCACCGACCCCGGGATACACAACACTTGACCCCGTTCCACGTCCTCACGCTTCGTGCCGCGTAACAGAACACCCACGTTGTCCCCTGCTCGACCTTCGTCCAACAGCTTGCGGAACATCTCAACACCGGTACACGTCGTCTTCGTCGTATCCCGGATGCCCACGATTTCGATTTCGTCTCCAACGTGCACGATCCCGCGCTCAATTCGACCTGTCACCACCGTCCCCCGTCCGCTGATCGAGAACACATCTTCGATCGGCAATAGAAATGGTTGGTCTACCGGGCGTTCCGGCTCAGGAATGTAGCTATCCATCGCCGCCACCAATTTCTCAATCGACGGCTTGCCTATTTCGCTCTCGTCACCTTCTAGCGCCTTCAACGCGCTGCCGATGATCACCGGTGTGTCGTCACCTGGGAACTGATACAGGTCCAACAGCTCACGGACTTCCATCTCAACCAGCTCTAGCAATTCTGCATCGTCGACCATGTCCGCTTTGTTCAAGTACACCACAATGTATGGCACACCCACTTGGCGAGCCAACAAGATGTGCTCGCGCGTTTGTGGCATCGGACCGTCAGCCGCACTACACACCAAAATCGCTCCGTCCATCTGCGCCGCACCCGTGATCATGTTCTTCACGTAGTCCGCGTGTCCCGGGCAATCAACATGCGCGTAATGGCGCGCATCACTTTCGTATTCCACGTGCGCCGTCGCTATCGTTATTCCGCGTGCGCGCTCTTCAGGGGCGTTATCGATCTGATCGTACGCTTTCGTCTCGCCCCCATACTTCTCCGCCGATATGAAAGTCAACGCAGCCGTCAACGTCGTCTTTCCGTGATCTACGTGACCGATCGTGCCCACGTTCACGTGCGGCTTCGTTCTTTCAAATTTCTCCTTCGACAT
>JBLFWZ010000024.1:0-28581 GCA_047611905.1 Gammaproteobacteria bacterium
AATTGCGACTCGGCGCTGCCGTACGCGAGGTCCTCGAAGCACATCAAGCCGCGAGCCCCTTATTCCGGGGTGTTCGGCAGGCAGCTGCATGGGACGCTTCAGACCTGGTGCTCAGCCGACCCGGGCTAACAGATGGTGCGCTGTACCGAGACTCTGACTTTCGTGCCGGCTTCGCAGTATTGGTTGATATGGGTTTGACATTCGACGCTTGGCACTACCATCACCAGATCCCGCATCTCACGGATTTAGCACGGGCGTTTCCGCGCGCGGCCATCGTGCTCGACCATTTCGGCACCCCGCTCGGGGTGGGACCGTATGCCGGACGCCACGACGAAATATTTACAAGCTGGGCGGATGATTTGAGTGAATTGGCGCGTTGTCCCAATGTCTCGCTGAAACTCGGCGGGCTGGCTATGCCATGGAATGGGTTTGGTTTCGAGGCGCGCGTGCTGCCGCCGACATCTGATGAAATAGTTGCCGCGCACCAGGACTACTACGACCACGGGATCGAGGCGTTTGGGCCTGCACGTTGCATGTTCGAGAGCAATTTCCCGGTCGATAAATTCTCTGTCTCGTACACCGTGTTGTGGAACGCCTTTAAGAAGATGAGCGCTGATTTGAGCGAGGGCGAGAAAGATCGTCTGTTTCGCGGCACAGCGTCGGAATTTTATCGATTGCAGTTGCGCTCTTAGTCGAAAATGAAGAGATTTGGGCGCTGCCTAGATAGTCAGTTAGTCAGGCTCTGACCTTGCCTCATTTCAACGTACGCCCACCGAAGCAGCTATGAGTCAGGCTTCGGCATCAACCGGGGATTGAAACCCGATCGATGAATGAAGCCGGTGACGATTAAATAAGCCTTCCATTCAATTGACGATATCGATACTCGCGTGATCTCTCGTGGCATAAGTCGGTCGGTACAGGCGTTCGACTTTGAGCGTCTTGAAGAAGCTCTCGACGACCGCGTTTTACCCCGAGGATAGGCTTCGCGCTCCTGGCAATTTGCCTTGCGGCGCATCGATGGGATCATTGCGTAGTCCTTGACCTGCTTGCGATAGAAAGTATCTGTTAATTCTGATGTGCGTGAAACCGAGGCAGGGTCAGCTCTTCAACAGAAAAGAAACATTCAGTTGGTCTTGGCTTTTGACCGTCTTCGCGGCGCAATCGACGTCAGAGTGCGCGCTTAACTGACTAACTGGGCAATGTCCGCTCACCACTCCCAAACTTCCCCGTGGAAGCAGACTTCGACGTACTGGGCGAGTGGCCCCCTCTCGATCGATGCCGTCGCGTGCACAGTGCTCAACATTGCCGAACTTATGAACTAATCTATGTACGCTGTGGAGCCGTGTTCTTTCCGCCGGGGAATCGCTGTGCGCTCAGCAGCTGGCTCACTTCTCCAAGTTTAGAGTCCCAGGACGACCCGGCGCGGTTCAAGGCGGTGTGATGGCTGAACGAGAAATCTATCTAAACCACGCAGGAACAAGTTGGCCAAAACCGCAAGTCGTTGCCGATGCCGTACGGGACGCGATGACCAGATCGCCGAGTCGGTGGGGCGAACACTTTGAGCAAGCTCGTCACACGACCGCAGAATTTTTCGGCATACGCGATCCCGATCAGCTTTTGTTAACCCCCGGGTGCACGTCGTCGCTCGCCGTCGCAATCGGGGACATCGACCTCTGCGGTCGCAGGCGCGTGTTGACCAGTGTTTGGGAGCATCACGCGATGCACCGGCCGCTGTTGAAACTTGCCGAGTCCGGCGTCACGGTGGAATACGTTCCGCCGAGCGACGAGAGTCCGCTGGATCTCAACCAAGTTGAACACCAGCTGTCCAAGGGCGATGTCGGGCTCATCGCGATCACGGCCGCGGCTAACGTCACGGGCGATCTGTTGCCGTTCGAAGAGGTGATCAAACTCGCCCATCGACACGATGCGCAAGTGTTGCTGGATGCGGCTCAGCTGGTCGGTTGGCTCGACCTTGACTTTATCGCACTCGGGGCCGACCTCATCGCGTTTGGCGGTCATAAGGGTCTGCAAGGCCCGTGGGGTATCGGCGGACTTTACGTTGCGCACAGCGCGCGTATGAATTGCAGCAGCGCGACCTGCGAACTGCCGCAAACGGATCGGAAGCTGCGGCCCGGATATTGCGACGTTGGATCCGTCGATCAGGTCGCTTTGGCAGGATTGCATGCCGCGATCGCATGGTTGAAACGAATCGATCGATCAGTAGACATTGGCCCAGCTCGTGAACAGATTGGCCAAATGGAAGCTGCGCTGATGGATGCCGGCGCCCGTTGCTTCAGAATCAAGGAGCCATCGCGGCGAATGCCGACCTTGGCGTTTTCCGTCGCCGATCGACCAAGTGCAGAGATTGCCGCCTCACTCAAGACGCTCGGCATAGTCGTTGGTAGCGGTCTGCAATGTTCCCCGCTTGCCCACCAAACAATGGGAACCGAGAATGAGGGACTGGTACGAATATCCGTTGGAATCGGTCAAAACGCACGCGAAATTCAAGCGGCCATCGCGGCGATTTGTGAGCTAGCCGCGCGACCGAAAATGTACAAGTCCGGGTTATCCTCGGGGAGTATCCCAGTTCTCAATTGAATTTAAAGAGTTAAAGGACACCCACCAATCGCTCAACGTTTTCGTGGGTGTCCTTGTTTCATTAGAAAGGATAGTCATAGCCATGCATCGGTTACTGGACGGTCAGGGTATTCCTATTGACCATCCTTGCTGACGGTATTTACAGAGCGGTCTAGCCATAAATGGCGTTCAAAAATAAGAGAAGCATGCAGGACAAAGGCAGCAATTGCCCCGCGACGACGGTTCTGTAATCGTCAGTTATCCAAGAATGAGCCACCCGTCGTACACGTAGACGTAGCGCCGTTGTCGACTCACACCAGACTCATGAGGCGCCCGATTCATTCGCGACAAGATAGCTTGTAACGTTCGATGGGTGCCAAAAACAAGGGCCCCAGTTTCGTTTTGCTCTGGCGGGCTGAAGGTGTTGCTCGCGTGGCGGGCGTTGCATGCCGTCCTTTGGGCACGCGCTTCAAGCTATTATTATGATGTCGGGAAGGTGGAACGTTTGGTATAGTCGACTTATGAGACTCACCTTCCTAGCCTTCGTTTGCGTCGCTGCGCTCTGCGTGCAGCTGGGCGGACAACATGCGCATGCGAATTCGCATGGCGTGAGTTCAGGCTTACACGGCATGCACGTGCACAGCGGTGATGTTGACGGCCATGATCATAGCGCCGACGTTGACGTTCCGTTACTGGGTCTTGCGGCGGTTTCGTTAACCCTCACGCCGATAATAGTCGCGGCATCGCCGACGCTGGCTAGTGTCGAGTACGGCAGTGACTCATTCTCAGCAGTCTCGGCTCGGGTTCTATACGTCCGCCATCGATTGCGCTGGCGTCCACCGCTACGCGCACCACCACTCCCTCTATAGTCCGAAATTTATGAGGCTTTTCTGAGTAGCAGCTGCTATTCCGTCGACCCGTTAATTGGATATAGGCATTCTACAGAACGCCTAGGGAAATCACGCTATGGATGTATCGTTTGGCTGCCGAGTTACGTCGGCATGCTTACTGCTAGTAATTGCTATGGCCAGCTTTGCACAGCAGAGCTCCCCAGATAGTGAGCGCGGACTCGATTTGGGGGCGGCCGTTGCCCGGTCACTCGAATCGAACCCCGAGCTAATTGCATTCGGATTTCAAGTAAACGCTCAGCAGGCACGGGTCCGCCAGGCCGGTCTTAAACCCGCCCCGAAGTTGGGTTTGCTCATTGAAAACGGACTTGGTAGCGGCGACCTGAGTGGCTTCGACGGCGCGGAGACTACGCTAAGTTTAGCTTGGGAACTGGAGCGTGGAAAACGCGAACGCCGCATAGGTGCGGCGCGTGCCGGCGTGTCGTTGCTGGATGCCGAAGAAGAGATCCACCGTCTTGATGTGGCGGCCGAAACCGCTCGACTATTTCTCGATGCACTAGCGCTGCAGGAACGAGCGATCCGATCAGACGCCGCCGTTCGGCTCGCCGAGGAAACCGCAGCGGAGATAAAAAAACGCGTAGAAGCCGCCCGTACGCCGACTGCGGATTTAGGCCGAGCGGAAGCGGAACTCGCTCGAGCCCGTCTAAACCGCGAAGACATTGAACACGAACAACGAGTCGCATACCGTCGCCTAGCTTCGCAATGGGGAGACACGCAACTCGACTTTGATCGCGTCCATGGTGATCTGGCCCATTTGCCGGCACCCAATCCGTACGCAGATTTACTCGCGCGCGTAACGCAAAACCCCAACCTCGCGCGCTACCTCAGCGAACAGCGACTGCGGGAGGCGGAATTGCGATTGGCCGAATCCCGAGCGAAATCGAGCTGGAAAATTACGGCAGGGATTCGTCGCCTCGAGCTTAGTAACGACCATGCATTCATGGCAGGCATCACCATCCCCTTGGTCGCGGATAAACGCAACCAGGGTCGTGTCGACGAGGCACATGCTCAACTTTCTATGACTGATGCGAACCATCTTGCGAGTCGGGTACGGATCGAAACGCAGTTATTTGCGGTATATCAGGAGTTACAGCACGCTCTGCATCGCGCGGCGACGTTAAAGGAAGAAATCCTGCCGCGAATGGAAGCCGCTTTGCGAGACACCGAGCACGCTTATGGCGCTGGCCGATATAGCTACTTGGAACTACGCGTGGTGCAGGCGGAACTCTTGAATACGCGCTTCGAACTCGTGAAGTCCAGCGCGGAAGCCCACCGTAGTGTTATCGAAATCGAACGTCTGACTGGCACATCAGCGACGTCCTTGGCCGCACACCAATGAGGATTGACATGATTAACACACTATTAAGAACGGCGGGCCTGGTCTCGGTGCTCGCGCTCAGTGCTTGCGACGGATCAATTACCGAATCGCAAGGCAGCACTTCAGGTGGCCATAACGAAAATATCGACAGGGAGCCGCTTAAAGGCCCGCACAACGGACGGCTACTGATCGACGAGGATTTTAGTTTGGAACTCTCTATTTTTGAAACGGGTGTGCCGCCAGAGTTTCGCGTTTGGATAACCGATGCGGGTGTGCCGGTCGATCCGCGCGATGTCGAATTGGAAGTAACTCTAGAGCGGCTTGGTGATGTACGCGATGACATTCGGTTTGAAGGGCAAAAAGATTTTCTGCGCGGCGACATGGAGGTCTACGAACCGCATTCGTTCGTGGTCACTGTTAACGCGCGTTATCACGATCAATCGTATCAGTGGTCGTACGAGAATTTTGAAGGAAGAACAAGAATCGATCCGCCGATTGCGACGGCTTTTGGACTCGAGACCGAAATCGCCGGGGAGGCCGTTATCCGCGAGACCGTAACGGTCTATGGTCGAATTGAGCCGGATCCAGAACGACAACGGATCGTTACCGCCCGCTTCGATGGCGTTATTCAATCTGTGCACGTATCGGCTGGGGGCTACGTCAAAAAGGGACAGCGGCTTGTAACAATCGAAAGCAATGAAAGTCTAAACAACTATCGGATTACCGCTCCGATCAACGGTGTGGTCACGCACCGCATAGCAAACCCGGGCGAGCAGACTGCCGGCCGGCAGTTATTCACAATCTTAGACAACACTAGCGTGTGGGTGAAACTCGCCGTGTTTCCCGCCGATCGAATGCGCGTATCTAAGGGTGCTCGTGTCACTGTTGGGGGCCCCGCTGGCGATTCAATACGAGAGGGCGTCATCGAACGGTTAAACAAGACCGCCGAGGTCAACCAATCGGTGCTCGCAATAGTTGTGCTGGATAACGCGGATGGGGCAATGCTGCCCGGCACCTACGTGAACGCCGAAATTGAAGTAGCGCAACACCCCGTTCCGCTGGCGGTGAAGCGTAGCGGGCTGCAGGGCTTCCGGGATTTCACCGTGGTATTCGCCCAAGTCGGCGACCAATACGAGGTGCGCATGCTCGAACTTGGCCGACAAGACGCCGTGTGGGTGGAAGTACTCAGCGGGCTGGAAGCAGGTTCGAAGTATGTGACTACCAACAGCTACCTCGTTAAAGCTGACATCGAAAAATCTGGCGCGTCCCACGACCATTAAGGCCGACTCATGCTGGAATCTATTCTAAAGCTGTCTATATCACGTCCCGGTTTTGTGTTCTTTGCGGTGCTGCTCGTCAGTGGTTTGGGCGTGCGCAATTTCATGCGTCTGCCGATCGATGCTGTGCCCGACATCACCAACGTGCAAGTTGTAATTAATACCGAAGCACCGGGTTTCACCCCATTAGAAGTCGAACAGCGCGTCACTTTCGCGTTGGAGAACGCGATGGCGGGGATCCCGCGCCTCGCGTACACGCGGTCGTCGTCACGCTACAGCCTCTCACAAATAACCATTGTTTTTAAAGAAGGCACCGACATTTACTTTGCGCGGCAACAAGTGGCCGAGCGATTGAACGCTGCAAAATCCACGTTGCCCGACGATCTTGAACCAGCGCTTGGGCCAATTGCAACCGGCCTTGGCGAAATTTTTATGTTTACGGTGGATGCGCAAGCCGGTGCCACAAACGCCGACGGCTCGGCAGTTACGCCCACCGATCTTCGCTCGGTACACGACTGGATTATTCGACCGCAACTATTGCGCGTGCCAGGCGTGGTCGAGGTGAATCCGATCGGCGGTTTTAAAAAGGAAATCTTGGTCGCGCCAGATCCGAAGAAATTACTTACCTATGGAATGACCTACGCGGATGTCGCCATTGCGTTGACGCGTAACAATAACAACCGCGGCGCCGGCTTCATCGAACACAATGGCGCACAGTGGCTGATGCGCATGCCGGGACAGGCGCAGAATGTTGATGAGCTAGGTGCTGTTGTGATGCGTGCCGTTAACGGAGTCCCGATCCGAGTTCGCGACGTCGCAAACGTTGGCCCGGGTCAGGAACTTAGGTCGGGCGCTGCGACGCAAAACGGCCATGAAGTAGTGATGAGTACGGTATTTATGTTGGTCGGCGAGAACAGCCGCACCGTTGCCAAAGCCATCGGTTCACGGCTCGACGATATTCAAGCAAGTTTGCCGCCGGGCATAACCGCCACGGCCGTCTACGACCGGACGGATTTGGTGGAAAAAACCCTCGCAACCGTTCGAACTAATCTCGCCGAAGGGGCGTTGTTGGTAGTTGTGGTTCTGTTCCTATTTCTCGGCAATGTCCGGGCGGCCTTCCTCACTGCAGCCGTGATCCCAGTGGCCATGCTGATGACGATTACTGGCATGGTGCACAGTAGGGTGAGCGCCAACCTGATGAGTCTGGGAGCACTAGATTACGGGCTCATAGTCGACGGCGCCGTAATTATCGTGGACAACTGTTTACGTCGACTCGGTCAAACCGGAAAAAAAACATTATCGGTTAACGAACGTTTGACTGTCGTGTTCGACGCAACCCGCGAGGTAATTCGACCGGCGCTATTTGGTGTGCTGATCATTACAGCGGTATATATCCCTATCTTTGCGCTCACCGGCATCGAGGGAAAAATGTTTCACCCGATGGCCATCACTGTTGTGATTGCCTTGGTTAGTGCGATGATACTTTCCGTTACGTTTATTCCGGCAGGTGTCGCGCTGCTGTTTCGAAAGCCTATCGAAGAAAAGGAAAACACACTCGTTCGGGTCGCGGGCAGAATCTACAGTCCTGTGCTTGGTGTGGCTCTGCGGTTCCGATGGATCGTAATTGGATTAGCGATTGTGTTAGTCATGGTCGCCGGTCATTGGGCCACGAAATTGGGTTCGGAATTTGTACCAAACCTAGATGAAGGCGATATCGCTATGCACGCACTTCGCATCCCTGGCACCTCGTTGGGGCAAGCGGTGCGAATGCAAGAGCAGCTGGAAACCGCGATAAAACGAATGCCTGAAGTGAAGCACGTTTTTGCCAAGATCGGTACGGCTGAGGTGGCAACGGATGCAGTGCCGCCCAGTGTCGCGGACAATTTTATCATCCTGAAACCGCGCGATGAATGGCCCGACCCGAAAAAATCAAAAGAACAAGTTGTCAGAGAACTAGAACAACAAGTCACACCTAGTCCTGGCAATCGTTATGAATTTCTGCAACCGATACAAATGCGCTTTAACGAGCTAATCGCGGGTGTTCGTGCCGAACTCGCCGTTAAGGTATTCGGCGACGATTTCGACATTTTGGTGGCGCTGGGTAGTGCAATTGAGCAGGTTGTTGGGCAGGTTTCTGGCGCCGCGGACCTCGCGGTCGAACAAATTACCGGTCTCCCTGTACTCACGATCGTGCCGGACAGAGATGCGTTAGCGAAATATTCGCTTAGCGTCGCGGACGTACAAGAATTGGTTGCCGGCGCACTCGGAGGGATTTCTGCAGGGCAATTGTACGAGGGCGACCGCCGTATCAACATCGTGGTTCGCTTACCGGAACGGCTGCGTAGCAATCCGGATAGTTTACTTAGCCTTCCGGTACGCCTAGCTGACGGGAGCTTTGTTCCGCTTGGTGAGCTTGCCCGAACCGAGTTAACCAAAGGGGTCAATCAGGTAAATCGGGAGAACGGAAAGCGGCGAGTTGTGGTGACTGCTAACGTTCGCGGGCGCGATTTGGGATCTTTTGTTAACGAAGTGCAGCAAACGATCGCAGAACAGGTATCTATTCCGTCGGGCTACTGGGTTGAGTACGGAGGTACTTATCAGAATCTTCAATCAGCAAGTCGGCGGCTGTCGGTCGTCGTTCCGATAACGCTTATATTAATTATTGGTTTGTTGGTTATGGCGTTCTCGTCGTTTCGTGACGCTGCCGTTATTTTCTCAGGGGTTCCGCTCGCGCTCACGGGTGGAGTTGCCGCTCTGTTGTTGCGCGGCATCCCGTTTTCCATTTCGGCTGCCGTCGGCTTCATTGCGCTGTCTGGTGTCGCAGTGCTTAACGGTCTTGTGATGGTGGCGTTTATTCGCGACTTGCGATTGCAAGGTCGATCAATTGACGAAAGCATCGTCGACGGCGCGCTATCCCGACTCCGACCGGTATTGATGACGGCCCTAGTGGCCTCACTCGGGTTTGTGCCAATGGCGTTGAATACCGGCATTGGCTCGGAGGTTCAAAGGCCATTAGCGACGGTAGTAATTGGCGGCATCATCTCGTCCACGTTATTAACGCTTATCGTACTACCGGCTCTATATAGGATAGTGCATGGCCGCGAATCAAACGGATCGCTCCTGCGGGACGACGGTGTCCTGGCGTGACTTGAACGACTGTCAATACGAACACGTGTTTGGCGAAGTTCAACAGGGGCGGGGAGGGTTATTTCGGGCGTCGCTCATCTTTATGTCGCACAAGATAACTGTGCACGCGACTCATCGACTTGATGGACATGGCGAAACATATGACGGTGTCACTGTGCTCGATCAGCTTGAGCGGTATGTTCGATCGGAAAGGGTCGAGGAATCGACGTCACAATTTACTCGGCAAACTCACCAACCGGACAGCGCCCCAAGGCCGAAGGCTCTGGGGGCGCAGATTGTAAGAATCACACGCAAGCAGGCCGCATAACCATTAACGATGCCTGCTTAAAAGACACGCCACGACTTATCGATTGCATAGGTTGGCGGATTTCCGACTCAACTGTTCAGGATCACGTCGTTGTCTACAAACCCGTCGGTACCTTTTACAAAGCCTTTCCAATTTTTCATGTATTCAACGAAGGTGGCGCTCTAGCCTTCATCATGCAGATGTTGAGGTGGTACTGGCAAAGTCACAGGCATGAAGTTGTTGTCGGCACTTAGTCGATTGGGGTAATCGTGATGCAAAATCGCTGCTCGGCCCAACATCACCCAGTCCACACCGGCTTCCATCGCGCGCTGCATCTCGGCTGGGGTGTTGAGCTTATCCGCGACACCAAGTCGAACACCTTTTCTGTCGATCTCCGTGAAATAAACCAACAGGGTCTTCCCTTGCGGGTTGTCGTCCTCCGGCATTTTGAAGACGTCCCACATGGACATATCGAGAAATTCCACTAATTCGTCCCGCATCAGATGTTCGGCCAGAGCCACTACTTCCTCCAGCTTCATGCCGAAGCGCTCGGGGGATAAGCGAATGCCAATCGTAAAATTGTTGCCGCAGCGTTCGCGAATACCGCGAATGATCTCGAAGATCGGACGCTGGCGGTTAGCAAGCGACCCGCCGTATTGATCGTCGCGATGATTAATCTCAGCGGATAGGAATTGCGCCAGAATGTAACCGTGCGCCCCGTGTAGCTCGACGCCGTCGAAACCCGTTTGTTCTGCGCGCACGCCCGCCTGAACAAACGCCTCGATCATGGCTTCGACTTCCGCTGTCGTCATCGCGCGGGCGCCCCATTTCTCATTATCCGACGGGCACAGCGGCTGCATCCCGATAACGTCTTCAGGGCAACGCATACCGCCGTGATAAAGTTGCACGATGGCGAGGCTGTCCTTCGACTTGATGGTCTGGGCCAAGCGGGTAAGGCCGGCAAGGTGGTCGTCAGAAAAGATGCCGAGCTGTCCCGAAAAACCTTTTCCTTGTGCTTGGACATGGGCCGCACAAGTCATGGTCAAACCGAAGCCGCCTTCGGCACGCTTGGTCAACCAATTGAACTCATGGTCGGAACAGATCCCGCACTCATGGCTCTGTTGATTGGTTAGCTTCATGCCAGCATGAAGCGGTTTTTCATGGCTGGTCCACGGTTGAAAGTCAGCGGGGAAAACAGGGAACTCATATGTGCTCTCTTAACGTTTGAAATGTTCACGAAGCCGGGTCGTCTTGGATCCAGCCGGGGAATTCCACTGCACTCGATAGGATTGGACACAATCGATCTAAAAAAAGCGATGGTTTCGGTGGACAAAATCAAACTGTGCGAGGCAAACGTGGTTTGACGAGGGCGTTGGCTGTCCTGCGCCTCGCCGAAGGCAAACGGCTCCCGAATGTGACGCCGATGCAGGGTAGATACGACGGCCCTATAGGCGCGCCGGAGAAGATGAAGGCGCGTACGCAATCACGCGGGAGATATTCTTTCGAGGCCTCCGTGACGTATTGTGTTTTATCGGCGATTAGTAGCCCATTGCTTGGACGCGTGATAGCACCGTGCTTAGTAGTATTCCCGTACGGCTCCTTAAATTAATATTTGGAACAGCGGACGCTCCCGGGGGCGGCGCGACTGCGTGCTAATGACCCAATTCAGCCAATTAGCGCTATCTAATACAGTGAAACGTGTAACAGAATATTACAAACAATGCGTAATTTTACCGACCAAGTTACGCAGAAGCGATTAGACTGCGTTTACATTGCGTTTGGCTCAGCGCCGCGCAGTGTTATGTTAGGGATCAATGGTCGCCATGTTGCCGATCATCGGCGGGAAATCAGCCTTAATCGCACATGGTGCGATGTATGGAGCTACGAAATGCATTCATTTTTTGTGACAGACAAACGTTTTTTTATCCAGGCATTTGTAATCGCGACCCTAGTTTGCAGCTCGGTACCGGCACTTGCGGATCACCAGTGGGGCAGCTACCAATGGAGCGGCGGGCCGCTCGCCATTGATGTTGTTGACAACACGCTCAGTGGCCATTGGGTTAACCACTTGGCCATTACCATCGTCGATTGGGATGACGGGACTATAGACGCGGGGTGGGCTCCGGAAGCGTTACAAGACGCGTTGGACATTACGCTTTTGCCTGGGACAAATTCAGCCTGCGATCCAGTTTCAGGAAACGTACAGGTTTGCAATGACGACTATGGTGAGACTGGCTGGCTTGGTATCGCCCAGATCTGGCTATCGCGTGGTAAGAACAAATACATCGTCGCCGGTGTTGCAAAGCTGAACGATTTTTATCATGACTACCCACCATACGATTCCGATTCGTTTCGTCAACTGGTAATGTGCCAAGAGGTTGCGCACACATTCGGCCTGGACCATCAGGACGAAAATTTCAACGACGCCAATCTCGGGACCTGCATGGATTACACCAGTGACCCGATTGGGAATGAACATCCTAACCAACACGATTACGACCAGCTCGAACTGATGTACATCTCGTCCACCGATGAAGAACCCAGTGGCACCTGTAATCTAAAATCACCGAAATGCCAAAGTGCCAATGTGCCACTAGAAAACCCGGGTGATTGGGGACGTTTGATTTCTGGCCACGGTGGTATTGAAGTGTATGAAAAGGATCTCGGGAACGGATATAGAGTTATTACCCATGTAACATGGGCTCTGGAGCATGCCGAGGAGGATGTTCACCGGCGTGAAACGCACAAGCGGTAAGCGACTAGTGGCTCCCGGGGTCTTTGGTGAGGTTTTTGTCCCGACGTTACGGTCCCATTTCGACACCAGAACGCTATCAACCCCGTTTTAAACGTCGGCGCAAGAGGTGAGCAAAGGCGAGCGCTAATAATCGAGTAGAGGCGTAGAAATCGCTGGGCGGCGAATGCCCGTTCATGTCCGGTAGCGCTCAGTACCATCCCGCAGGCTGGCGACCGATATGGAGGGCTTATCCGCCGCCCATGCTGCACTGCGACAGACGATTGGCGTGCCCATCTGGAATTAGGTGGCGGCTGCGCGCTATTGACGCTTATTCATTAGGCTGGATATTCCGGCTGCCTGAGACTGTCATTTTTCTTGTAGACATGCCGCAAACGTTTGAACGGCGATTTTTTCATTACGGACCAAAAATGTGTCGGTGCCTAGTTTTGCGCCCATGCCTTCGTTCGTAGAATGCCAAACGATATAAGCAATGTCTCCCGATATTTCAGTACGATCCATGGTGAAATCGTAAGTGCCTGGCTTGAACAGCCCGCTAAATAAATCAATAAATACGCCACGTATAGCGTCCAAGCCTATCAAGGTGGCATCTTGAATTATGAGCACGGAATCTTCTGTGTAGTCTTCCATTACAGCATCGACGTTCCCGTTAGAAAACCCTCCGAGGTGACGTTTAAGAACAGCTTCAGTGGACATTATGTCCTCCTTACAGGCTAGAAAAAATTGTTGTTATATATCGCGACCGCGAATAATAAAGCATTATTTGTTTCCTCTATCTTACTCCGAATGCGTCCGGCCCTTTGCAGTTCATGTCTCAACGACCCGTTTACGAAGCCATTGGGCAGTATACCCGAGGGCATCTGCGGCATGAATGGCCGTTGGTGGCCGTTAGTTGTCCTACGGCATCATTATAGCCAACGGTCCGTTATCGAGGATGATCTCGCCGATCGTACGGAATAGAGGGCTTCCAGATTTCGACCCTTCTGAGTCGCCCGCCCGGGTTCCAAAGACCTTCGTCGCTTAGGAATGCACGTCGATCCGTTTGCACTGAAGCGCTCAATAGACCTTGGCGCCGAACGGACTATTCGGATTGGTGAAACGATGCCTAAGTCTAGTCATGATTCAGAACCTTCTGATTTGATCGATCTCGGCGAACGTTCATAGAACCGCTCGTCTCGAATTGCGTCGCCCTGGGCCCGTCCTTTTTTACCCGGTGGGATAGCGTTCCAGTTTTCGATACTAATTCGACGAAACCGCTCTCGATAGCCACGCGGCGTCGACTCTATTCTCTGCTGGAACATTCGCCCGAAGGAGAGCATGTCGAGATTACGATTTTCTGAGGGTATCTCTTTGTGTCACTCGCAAACGATTAGGCGAGGCCGTATGCTTTTCGGCAAACCTTAATATTAGGAGACGGCGCCACATGGTCTCACTCGAGTTGCTTGAAGACCGCCTAAACGTTTCTCTGGTCGCCACCCCGGCCGAGTGTTACCCATATCGAGGATACGAATTGAATACCAACATGAAAAGCCAAGATCGCTGCATTAATTACCTGCTGAAACCAATCGCGGACGCCGGTCGCTATGGCGCGCCGTTTTTAAGAGACGTCGGGAGATTATTATGAAACTAGGTATTAAATACACTGGCGTCGGCACCGAAGGCATCGACATAGAATTCATCAAAGCGGCGGAAAGCATGGGCTTCGACTCCGTTTGGACGTCCGAAGCATACGGATCAGATGCTGTTTCACCGGCAACATGGATCCTCGCTCAAACCACCAAGATCAAAGTGGGTACGGCCATCATGCAAATGACTGCCCGAACGCCAACGATGGCAGCGATGACGGCAATGACCTTGAACCTTATGTCCGGTGGTCGCTTTATCCCGGGTGTCGGTGCGTCTGGTCCGCAAGTTGTTGAAGGCTGGCATAGCAGTGCCTACGGGCGCCCGCTCGAACGTACGCGTGAATACATCACGATCATGAAGAAAGTTTTTGCCCGTGAAGCGCCACTAGAACATCACGGGTTTCATTATGATTTTCCTTACCGCGGCGAAGATGGAACTGGCCTGGGCAAACCGCTTAAGAGCATCTTAGCGGCTAACGCGGGTATCCCGATATACACCGCCTCGATCACCCCGAACGGATTGGAAACTTCTGCCGAGGTATCCGATGGTAGTTTTCCGATATGGATGAGTCCTGAAAAATTCGAGGTGCTGGGCAGTTCCATACAGAAAGGGTTGGACAAAGCGGGTAAGTCGCTAAGCGACTACGACGTTGCGCCATTTGTGACAGTTTCTATGGGATCGGATCTAGAGGAGAGCCGTTTGCCTGTTAAAAACGGCATGGCTTTTTATATTGGCGCTATGGGCTCGCGGAAAAAGAACTTCTATAAGGATTACGCCACGGCCATGGGCTTCGAGGAAGCGGCAGCAAAAATACAAGACTTGTTTTTGTCCGGCAAACGGGAAGAAGCTGCGGCCGCGGTGCCCGACGAGTTAGTAGACTCCTGTCACCTGGTGGGTCCGGCTGAGCGAATCAGAGAGAGACTTCAGGTCTGGAAGCAGGCGGGCGCGGAAGGCAAAGTGGGAACCATGGTGCTGAGTGCAACACACATCGATGCACTCGAGCTTGTCGCCAAAGAGGTCCTGTAATGCGCAGGCGGTAGCGACATGGAGTGACCTAAAATCGCCTCCGGGTAAACTCACGACCACGCGATTTTTTTGGGCGGATCCCGGCCCGCATTATTGCGCGAAGGTGCGCTGGCCTCTAATCGAAAAGTATCGACCCTCACGAAAGTCTTAGTACGCATCGGCGCTATCGAATCCAGATCGTATCGCCTATCTGTTATTGCGTAGTGCCAGTAACGAAGATGACCGACGGTGCGTTGATTCAAGATTCGACCGAAACGAAGGGCTATTTCGAAGACCCATACTCGGACAATCCCCTGATCCCCCATTTTGCGCTGAAAGAGCATCAACAAGACATATCCCAGTGAGTAATCGATCGAGTAAAATACCTGCATCGAAACCGCTAGGTCGTCAATCTGTTGCCGAACTGTATCGCGGCGAGCGCCAGCACATTCAGCGAGAAATAATATGACGAGCAAGCACCCTCCAAAGACAGAGCCCGATTGCGACGTAGTCGTGGTCGGGGCCGGTTTCGCCGGGATCTATGCGCTCTGGCAAGCCCGACAACGCGGTTTGAGCGTGCGCGGCTTCGAACGCGGATCCGATGTTGGCGGAACGTGGTACTGGAATGCGTACCCTGGTGCGCGCTGCGATGTAGAGAGCTATAACTACGCGTACTTTTTCGACAACGACATCGTGCGGGATTGGGACTGGTCCGATGCCTGCGCTGGGCATGAAGAGATCCAGCGCTATCTCCGATTTGCCGCAGAGCGGTGCGACGTTCTGAAGGACATTGCGTTCAACACTAAAGTGCAATCGGTGAGCTACGACGAGGATAGTGGCTTGTGGTCGCTGCGCACCGCCGGCGAAACGGTCGTTTGCCGTTACGCGATACTTGCCATCGGCGCACTCTCGGACCCCAAGGCACCGGACATTAGCGGCGTGGATGATTTCGCCGGTGAGGCTTACTTCACCTCAAAGTGGCCCAAGCACGGTAGTGTCGATCTAAGTGGCAAGCGGGTCGGTGTTATCGGCACCGGATCATCTGGCGTGCAGGTGATACCCGAGATTGCGAAGGTTGCTGACGAGGTCTACGTCTTCCAGCGCACCGCCAACTATGTAACGGCAACACGCTCGGGACCAATGGACCCGGATGTGGTCGCAAAGCTACGTGCGGATCCACAAGCGATTCGGCGAGAATTCCGCGAAACCTACGGCGGCCATACGCCGCTGGAAATGGGCGACGAGCGATACCTCGAGCTCGACGACGCGGGACGCGAACAAGCCCTGCAACGAGCGTGGGACGGTAAATACGTCCAGCTGGCCTTCCGGGACGCGTATCTGCCTGAAGTGAATGACGCAATCTCGGATTTCATCCGCCAGCGGATGCATGAGCAGGTGGAAGATCGGTGGACTGCCGATCAATTGGTGCCCTGGGACCATCCATACGGCGGCAAGCGACCGTGCATGAGTAACGTCTATCTGGAAACCTTCAATCAACCCAATGTCCACCTCATCGCTCTGCCTGAAACTCCCATCGAAGAGATCGTTCCTGAAGGGGTTAGGACGACGGCACGGACCATAGCGCTAGACGTTATCGTTTATGCGACAGGCTTCGACGCCATTTCGGGTCCGGTTTTCGCCATCGACATTACGGGCATGAGCGGGCGGTCGATGAAAGACGCGTGGGTCGACGGGCCGATGAACTATCTCGGCACCATGGTCCATGGCTTTCCCAATCTTTTCTTGCCTTCGAGCGCCATGTCCCCCTCCGTGCTCTCGAACATGGCGACCTTGGCCGAACAGCAGATCGATTTCATATTCGATACGATCGATTGGCTCGAACAGCACGAGTGCTCGCTTCTCCATCCGCTGCCTAAATCGCAGGAGCATTGGCGCGAAGAGACCCTACGTTATGCCAAGCGCCGACCTGGCGCGCTGTCCACGAAGAGCTGGTACTCGGGCGCGAACGTGCCGGGCAAGCCACGAGTTTTCATGGTGTATTGCGGCGGCTTCAAGCGCTATCACGAAACCTGTTACGGCGAACTGGAAGAGGGATTCCCTGGGTACGAGATAATGGCGTCGCCACGGGAGGTAAAGACAGGTTAATTGTTAATCCAGCGGGCGAACTGTTTAAGGAGCTTCGGCTCACCCACCGCTAATTCGTAACACGTCTGTGTTGAACGTGACAGAATTATTTGAATCGCGAGTATTCCCAACAAATATGGGAGTCTCTTTGGTCAAGCAGCGTTCCAACGACTCGTCGGGGCAATTGGCCGCCGACTGTGATTCGAAAAGCCCAAACGAAAGATTTGGCGCTAATTACGCTTGAACCAACTCAAGGATTTTGGAAATCCACACTCAGCGGCGAATACACGTGAAATTGGAATCCCAGTGGCTGCTTACGCCAGCGACGGCCATTCAACAGCGTTGAAGATTACGCCGCGACCGTAGCATAGCGACCCTATTCAGCCAGTTAGCGTTTACTAATATAGACGCGGTGTCGATGATTCGGAGGGGCTGGACAGGGTGAATTGTCAACAATCTTTACAAACAGACTGCTCTGAAACCCAGCAAATTCTTAGATTCTTTACACGGCGAGATTCAGGCGAGTGCTAAGTCGTTGTATTTAAAATATATTGTAAATTGGTATGGAAATTGCCCTATTTAACCTACGCTTTAGTAGTTCGTGGCGTGCAGTACCCGAGCAAAAACAAACACGAGCGTAACTGCAACTATGAAAGAGCAATGCTATTCCCATGTATTCGCAATCACGCTGGTGCTGCTGGGGGCATCCCCTGGAGCATCGGCCGAAATCGTGTATCTAACCGACCTTGCCGAGACTGGCTGAGGCACTTAGAAGGAGCAGTAATGAAATATTCAGCGCGCTTTTTTACTTTCATGCTTGTCCTCGTGCTCATTAATGACGCACACGCCGAATTGGTCAGACGGACAGAAATTGAATTTCCCGAGGTTTCGACATCGGTCGGCCTAGCGGGCGCCGTGGTGGTGCTTTGGGAAACCTTTGGTCCGTCAGGGAGTCCGGGTGATGTCGCCATCGGTGAAATCAAAAACTACATCGTGGGCGTCAACCGCATTACACCGGGGACAGGCAGTCTAGTACCGCTTTGGTCGGACGATGTCATCATGAACGGCGTGGCACAGCCGATTGAATCCGTCGTACGAGAAATATCGGGGATCGAAATATTTTGCTTTGCTGGCGGCAGCGGCGATTGCAGGGAATCTGGCGATTTGTTCTTTGATAATGACGTGCCCGTGGTACAAAGAGGCAGTACGTCTGGCGTGCCAACATTCAATATCTTTAGCGGCGAAGTCGGAATACCGCTAGATACCGGTGGCGTTTTTGTCGATCTCGGGGCCGGCGTAACTATCAACGAGTGGAATGGCAACACGTTAATTGAATCGCATTTGATTACTTCGGTTCGAATTACAACGACAGCATCGTTAGTGCCTTTGCCAGCTGCTGCGTGGCTTTTATTTGGCCCGGTTTGCGGGTTAGCCTTAGTGAGAAGAAGAAAAACGATTTAACACCGGCTATGAGTGCTACGAAAGTGGTCGCCGGTTTGGTCAACGCGCAGTACTAGAGCAGTTTCCGCTGTTGGTTAGGGTCATTGGACAGCGGCAAAGGCACGAGGGCGAGGTTCTGCGACGGGGTTGATGCGTTCTAACGCCCAGGGGGAAGAGACCGTGAGGATTGTTTAGGGCTCGGTGGCGTAGAGTTGATATCTTGAGGCGTTTTCCCAGCGGCCGAAAATCCCACGCGGTGATTGGCCGCAGCCAGAAGCAACCGGAGCAGTCATGGAGCTGACGAAATCACTGGTGCCCTCATCGTCGAACGGCTGTTGTTGACCGATTTTACTCAGTCGCTCGTCTCGCCCTGAACGTCGGCGCGAACTTGGCTCCGGACCGTTGCGTACGGCAGGTGAATGCGTAAAGTCGACCCGGAGCTACCCATTCGTGGTGGTGCGGCTCCCGAAATCGTTAAAATCTGTCAACGAATTTTACATTTCGCCGCTCTTGAAAAGAGCTTGTGGAATGTTCAGTAAAGGAGGGTAAAGGTGACGGAGGGAATAAAAGTTAATCCCTCCGTCACCTTTACCCTCCTTTACTTCCTTTACTTCCTTTACTTACGCGCTCGCTAATGTAATGACCGCTCCTGGCCGATATTGTCGATAGCGCTGGGTAACCGTTATGGAGCGGTTATCCGTCATGCACGTCGCGGTGCAGCAAGCGGTGGGAAGCTCAACGTCCGCATACTGCGAAAGAAAAGGCAATCTTGACCCGCTACAAAGTTTGCGGCGGCAATCGTAGGGTTAAGCACCCTATTTTCCAGTACCTCATCAGGCGTCGCGTTTGCCTGTCCGGGCATATCGGACTGTAGCTCGGCCAAATACTCGTCAACTGCCGCCACAAATCCCTGCGTAAACTGGTGAGACGTGTCATTGGACCACCATTTTTGTCCAGCCGGCGTGTTTATTAACTCAAAAATATGCGGCCCGACGACACTAAAATAACCCACGGCTGAATTGTCCCTAAAACCTGGGGCGCCGAGGTTTGCTGTAGCCTGGAGGTACACATTCTCCACCCACGCAAAATACGTATTTATGTAAGCAGAAAATCTGATGTATTCCGCGTCGAGGAGTGGCTCGTTTTTTAATGCGCGACTATATATCTCTGCTAATTCCGCATCCTGGTCCAGAATTTCGGGGACAGTATATTTAATTCCCCGGAGCGAGGAAGGTTTGCGAACCAGCGCAAGGTATTAAATATACTGTCCCCGAAATTATGCGAAACGGTCATGGATGAAGCGATAGTTGCGTTATTACCATCTCGAACGGTATTCCCGATTTAGTTAACTTGGGCGCATCGCTAATATTTCTAGGCGTGCGCTGCGCTCCCCGCTGTCTGCCGAGCGATCAATCTAATTGGAAATCGTTTTAATCCGCCGACGAAATTCGCTTGCGTGCGTTGGGGTTGGTCCATAATTTCGAAACCGTCGTAGCGCCGCAGTAACTCCTCGAGTGCAATGCGTAGCTCGAGTCTCGCCAATGGCCCGCCTAAACATGTGTGTGGGCCGAAGCCAAAGCCGAGGTGCGGGTTTGGAGAGCGGCTAACATCGAATTCGTCGGCCCGTTCGAATGCTTGTTCGTCTCGATTTGCCGAGGCCATCCAAATCACGATCCGCTCGCCCGCTTTAATCGCTTGTCCACCGATCTCGGTGTCGGCGGTCGCAACCCGCATCAAGCTGATTACTGGATTCGACCAGCGCACCATCTCTTCAACGGCGCGACGGATTAGTTTTGGATCCTGGCGCAACAGTTCCATTTGCTCAGGGTTCTCTAGTAGTGCGAGCAATCCGCCGGAAAAAGAATTTCGGGTCGTCTCGAATCCGGCGAGGATCATCAACGTTCCATTTTGAACAATCTCGCCTTCAGTTAATAGTGCGTCGTCGATCTTACCGGTCGCCATCGTACTTAATGCGTCGGCGTGTGGGCAGGACCGGCGCGGCATTGCCAATTCGCGCACGCATTGGTTAATACCTTCGATTCCCGCAGCCGATGTCGCCCCGGGATCGTCACCGCCATACTCTGGATCGCTCGCCGTCAGCGCCATTTTGCACCACTTGAGCAAATCGCCGCAGCGCTCCTGAGGCAAGCCGAGGATGTCAGCGATGATCGTCGTCGGGATCTTAGCCGCGAGATCGTCGACGAGATCTATCACGCCGTCGTTGGGCAACTCATCGAATATTTTTTGGATCAACGCGGTTTTAACTGCGGTCGATTCTTGCACTGTTTTCGGCATGAACGGTTCTGAGACGAGTGAGCGAAACTTCGCATGCCTCGGTGGATCGATCGCAATCATCATTTCGCCGGGGAAGAATGCGTTGCGATTTGCCTCGGCTAATTCTTCGTCCATGATAGGCATAACCCCATCGACTTCGGAACTAAATAACACGCCGTCATGGAGCACTTGTTTCACGTTCGCATGTTTGAATACAGACCAGAATGCCGCGCCATTGTGTCCAGTCGTCCAGTAGACGGGATGCTCGCGTCGCATCTTCGCGAGCAAGTTATAGAAACTGTCATCGCGGAAGTTAGCGGAATCGATGAGTTGCTCGTCTAAGCTCGTCATGGTGAATCTCCTGGAGTCTCGATTAGCGCGTTGTGGATAGCGGACGTAGCGATGGTCGGCGTGTGCTCGACTTCGTGAAGTTGCCGGACCAATGGGTGCGAAGTCACAATGACACACGCGTTGTTCAATATCTAGCAAGAATTTTGCGCCCAGACATTGTTGCGATGCAGCTAATTGAAACGATCAATAGCGCTTTCCGGTACATCAAGGCGAATTGAGGGGGAGAAGTTGAGCGCTGCGTGGACTCCTAATTAAGCAACCGAGTCGTTGAATTCATTGCTAATTTTCCCCTAGCACTTGAGTGCAGTCTTAAAAGTACACCGACCACTTTTTAACTTATTCCCCTTTGCCATTTTATAAAAAATGATGCGGCTGCAAGGGAATCAAAGGATGCAAGAATCAAAGCAGAATCAAAGGACACCCACGAATCGCTCGCCGTTTTTAGTGGGTGTCCTCTTGTTTCTCACTCCTCTTGTTTCTCACGATTGAAAGCAGAAAATGTTAGAGCACCAAACCGCATTTGGTCGCTACCCGATAATTGTTGATAGTCGCGCACGCCCGCTTGAAACAGCTCGGCCAAGCTCTCGTTATTAGCCAACTGGAAATTCGCGTCGGCGTCCGCTGAAATCAAACTCTGGTTTCGCTGCATTCTGGTTTCATTCGTGTTTTGACGGATTTGAACAGCGACGTAACCTAACGAAATAACAACCGCCGCAGCGCCCGGTGTCTCTCCTACTGCTTCAATAGCTCCCCAGTTCATCCTTCAAAATACAACTGGCAGCATATCCGATGGGGTTGGGAGCGCGAATGTCTGATTGTGGCCTCAACAATACCTCGAAAGCGTTTTAGTACAGCGACCTACACGTGACATTAGAAATTTGTCGATATCGGTCTTTCGAGACCCACAAATTTGCGCATCAATGAGACAATTGGTGGCGGACCTGATTCTACCTATTGGGCTAAGCGTTATTCCGCTACAGTACCGAACAACATAAACAACTTGGTCATCCGCATGCACAAGGATCGCGAGTCCGACTTACTTCCACGTCGTGAGTTTCTAGGCTATTTCGCAGCAAGCGCAGCACTTATAGCAAGCACCGCTTCGAGTTGGGCCGCACAGTCGACGGAGCTCGAAGCGGAATCGACGGCCCGTGCTCTACATACACTTGCCGACACCCTGGAAGGCGACCTACTGTTGCCCGACAACAATAGATTCGAACCCATGCGTGGCCTCAGTTGGAATCGTATGCTTCCGGAACGGCGGCCCGAAGTCATCGTGATGGCTAAATCGCAGCCAGATGTGGTTGCCACACTGCGCTTCGCCCGCGAGCAGAGTCGGCAGGTCGCAGTACGAGGAGGCGGACACAGTTGGTGTGCATCTTCACTGCGCCAAGGCGGCATTCTTCTCGACCTGTCGCATATGCGGTCGCTAGCAATCGACGCGGCGCAGGCGACCGCGACTATCGGGCCCGCGATTCAAGGCGCCGAATTGATCGACCAAGCGGCACGGCATGGTCTGATGTTTCCTGTTGCGCATTGTCCGACAGTCCCTCTCAGTGGATTTTTGCTTAACGGCGGCAATGGCCTGAATTTCAACCGCCTGGGGAACGCTTCCAGCAACGTCCTGGCCATCGATCTTGTGCTTGCCGATGGTCGCGAACTCACAGTGAGCGGCGAAGACCACGCGGATTTGTTCTGGGCCGCGCGGGGCGCAGGTCCAGGGTTCTTCGCCGTGGCGACCCGTTATCACTTGAAGCTTCATCCGTTGCCAAGCGCGATCACCATGAGCACTTACGTCTTCCCTGAATCCGCCATCGGGACGGCGACTGAATTGGTGGATAGCCTCTCGGCCACGATGTCGCGGGATGTGTCGTTGATCCTCTCCATTAGCGCGCCGCCGCCCGAAATTGCTGCCGACAACGATTCCGTCGGAGTTGTCCTGGCGATCACCTATTCCGATACGATGGCAGACGCGGAAAAGGCTCTCAAGCCTTTGAATTCCGATCCGCGCGTGAGTGGGGCCGTATCATCCTCGGTGAATATTCCGACCGAGCTCAACGCGTTTTTAGGCGCACTCGGCGCAACATTACCGGGTGGTCACCGCGCCGTAGTGGACAACATTTGGTCGAATGTACCGCTCAGGACAATGCTCACCGGCAGCCCCGCGCATTACGCCACGGCACCGTCGCCAAAATCCCACATCATTGCGATTTGTTTCCACCCAGATTCCGAGTTCGAGACAACATCATATTCGTGGCTTGGGCGGTATCTTGTGTACAACAACACTGTGTGGACAGATGCGGCTGACGACGATGCGAATCGCGCCTGGCACGTCGGCGCGACGGCGCTACTCGATCCGCACAAAATAGGACGTTATGTCGGCGAAACGGATCTCACCAAGGAGGCCGATGTCGCGCGGCAGTGCTATATGCCGGAGACGTGGGAGCGCTTGCGCGCATTGCGTGCTGCTTACGATCCGGCGGACCTGTTTTACGACTACCTGAGTCTGATTTGACGTCATTCAGTGGAACCGTTGACCGTGCTTTCGAGCGCAGTACTCGAAAGCATCGCCATCTGATATCACTCCGTCATTTGAATTGGGCTATGTGGAGGTACACCGGACCGTTGTTTGTCACCGGCGAATGCAGAAAAGCGACCCACGAATGACCTTCCGAGATCAATTGATCTGCGTTCGAGGGCGGTAGCGTTAACGAGAGAAGGAGCGGTCAAACGTCGGACTTCAACATGTGTTGGTCGGCTCTTGCACTTCGGTTGGAAATCTAAGTGTCATTTGGTCTTCCATTCCCCTGCTTCTAGAGTATTCACGTGGGCACGAAACAGGTCGGAAAATCCGCTTTGCCGCAGCTTCCATACCTTTTGGAACGCTTTTGTAGATAAGACATCCGCAAACACCTTGGCCATTGTGTCCCACATTCCATCCTCAACACGACCGTCTCGGTTCTGGTAAAACGCTTCTTCCCAAAGCCGCAATACCGGTAAGGTCAAAGATATAATCTGTATTCGTTGTGGTTTGCGCAAGCTCTCGAAATCGCGGTTGGCCTTGGTGAGTAATTGTGCGTTTTCAGAACTCTGAAATGGCATGCCTGTGTTGCGGTAGGCTTCCAAAATCTCGTGAGTTGCCGCTAGACGAGATTCACGGTTTTGGGTTCGCACCTGAGCGGCCAGGTACAGCAGCGAGATTACAACAGCGGCCGCACCAAAAACCTCTCCGACGGCCCCGATTGCGTCCCAGTTCATCTTTTAATCCTTTGTTAGCAAATACAGCGGGCAGGATACAGTGCGGCCGTCGAAGCCATGACCGTCGGTTCATGGCCGATTTCGTCGAAAGTTACCGTGGGGCTGCACGTCGGTTATTGAGAGGCTAAACCGACGTTCGTGCGCATTGCGATAGGTAGCCCGGCGACTTTAAAGCCGCAGACAAGCGTCGGCCTCAGGGCGTGTTGCTAAGCATCACTCGCCACCTCGACGAATCGATTTGAGTTTGCGCACAGATGATTCATGGTCGAAGGGATAACAAATGGCGTCGTTTCTAGCCGGCACAATCCAAGCACAGCGAGGGCCTCACCGGCTTTAGGATACGTCAAACATGGAACCAATATTGGACACGCACAATATGGAAGCCGGGAATCTACGGACTAGTCAGACAGGCAACCGATGTTTCGCCTACTGCCGTCAACTTGAAGGGGTTAATTTGTTGAAACAACCACGTTTTCCGCAACGCGGGATGACTGGTGTCCCGTAGTTACGATGCCATTTAGGACAGACCACTAAAACCCAACCTCATTATTAGCCCAAGCGGCAATCAGATGATGGGCAATCGCGATTGGACCGGGCACTTTGAGTGTCGGGGAATTGTTGTTGAGCGCGTCTTGAACTTCTACGCGGCTGCACCAACGAACGTCGTGCATCTCGTGGCTGTCCATCTGAATTTCCGATGAGATGGCGTGCGCATGGCAGCCAATCATTAGTGACGATGGGAATGGCCAAGGCTGCGACGAATGGTAACTTACGGCCCCCACTCGAATACCCGCTTCCTCCATCACCTCGCGCCGCACCGCTTCTTCAATACTTTCGCCCTGGTCAATAAAACCGGCTAGCGCCGAGTACATGCCAGTGCGCACTAAAGGCCCTTTCGGCTGGCCCAACAGACACTCGTCGCCGTCCACAATTAGCATGATGGCGACCGGGTCTGTGCGCGGAAAGTGATCCTTATTGCAGCCCTCGCAGTGCCGCGCGTGACCACCTCTAGTGGCAATGGTTTCAGCGCCGCAAGCACCGCAGTAACGATGATTGCGATGCCAATTCAGTTGTGCACGAGCTTGCGCAACAACGCCGGTCGACGGTGTGGGTAAAGACATGGCCGCCGTGCGGCAATCTTCGAATCGATGTTCCCCATCGAGTGCCAGCAGTTGCTGAGGCTCGAGCACATGCGACAGATCGTATGCAAAGTGCGCGACCCCGTCGGATATGCCGAGTAGGACCGGCGGGCTGTTGTCGTCGGCAACAGGCAAGGACGCCGATGATCGCCATACCAAAGTCGCGGGAGCGTCGCTTTGTCGGCGGACCAAAACATTCAAACGATGGAACGGTAAAAATCGACTATCTGGATGGCTAAGCGCTTGCGCCAGCCATGCGGAGTCGCGCCGTTCAACTTCTGCGCGGTCGAGAGGATTTGTGGAGAATATGTGTTCTAGCAAAGCGATCCCATCCGTAATCTTAGGCACCAAGGTCGGCTCAGAGTTGGGAAAGGATACCTTCCTTTGGTTAGTTTAGTCTTGCGCTTATTGAAGAACTAAGCTTGAAGCCCCGAAGCCAGTATGCACGGTTTCGGGGCCCGTGCGGGTCCATCCGTTCCGGATAAAGGTGGCGGAAATATCTCGTTTTCGTCTCCGATCGAATTTCAATCCCTATATTTTTACGTAATAGAAACTAGTAGTTCATTGGTTCGAGCTTTCCGACGAACTTCCAAATGCGCGCAGACGTCGGTAAGCAGGGTTTCGAATCTATGCCTGTCCTAGAAAGTGCGTTATCCCAACTCCTCCAACAACGTCTTCGGTGAACAAGTTATCAATTGCGGAGAGTAGATCGCCAACAATTCTGGCGAAAACTCTTTGATTCAACCGCTTGAATGCTAAATTCGACGGTAACTCCCGTGTGCCGTGAACACCCGAAAGTAAATACTAAAGCGACGGAAGAAAGGCTAGAATTCGTGGCAGACGCAATCCGATTCCTATCATCCGAGCTGATTAACGACTAAATGAATAATACAGTGCTACCACGAGAATTGATCTTGTCCCTATTCGAACAAGGGCTCCTTGACGAGCTACTTGTTCTCGGCGCGGCGGGGCCTTCCGCTATGCTAGGGCACCTTGTGCGAGAGAAGGGCAGGCTTGTTCTCAAGGACAGTGGCTTTTTGAAGGGTAAAACGACCCCTCTGCAGGTCGCTCCATGCTGGGATATTGGGATTATGGGCGCCTTGTGTCATCAACCCGGACGCGAGTGGGAGAGTCTGACGTTTGTAGGTTCTGACTACTGCACTTCCAATGAAGATTTAACATCTTCGCGTATAGGCATGATGAAAGCCGCCAAAAACCAATACAATGACAATCTCCTCGATTTCTGCGGCAGCTTTTATCGGGGATTTCAGTTGATGCTAGATAATCATTTCCTGCCTGTGGTTTTGCCACACGAGATAAAACTTAAAGATGGAAAGGCAGGGCTTGCCGTGAGCAATTTGCGTGTTGCAGGAATTTCCATTGCAACCCTCGGTGCGGTGCACGAGCACCTCCGAAAGGTAATCGAGCCACGATTGAGTCTCGCTGTAGAGGATGTGTTCTTGGATACTGGGCAATTCACTTCTTTATTCCCGAATTACCAAGAGGAAGAAAGTTAGGTTTGTATTGCCTTGTAAGTCAGGATCTAGACGCCATTGCCAAAGTCTAAGGTTGTGGGACTTTAATTTGACTCCGTCGTCGACCTAGGATCGATTGAGATCCGCTTCGGTGGGTTTGCTTACGTGCGATGAAGGTCTGCAATTGGCCGTTAATTGTCCCACGAGGAATGGTCGGCAACGTTCCGTTATCGAGGAATAACCCGCCGGTCGTACAGAGTAGACGTACTGCAGTTGCCGATCCTTATGCAGGCAAACCTGCTTTGACGAGGCCTTCGTTGAAATGTGCAGCGAAAATAGCATCTCGAAACCTAACGGGACGCACTGCTTTTTGGTTTAGGTCCCCGTGCTTACGGATTAATTCCGCCATGCCCCGCTTTGCCTTGTCTTCCTCCCCCGCGTGCCACCGTAGGGCGGTTAAAACCAACTGATTTCGCAGTAGTTCTGGTGCGTTTTGCACGATCCGATTAATTGCAGTGACCGCTTGCTCCGTTTCGCCAGCCAGAAAATGGATCAAGGCAAGCTCACGATGATGACGGAAACGGTGCGGATCTTCCGGTGCGGCGGCAATAGCACGTTGCAGCATGTCGAACCCTGCCTCAACGTCCCCTTGATGGCACTTGATAATACCTACCATTGCAGACGCCTGTGAGAAACCGGAGTTTAAATTCAAAGCGGTCTCGGCATGTATGAGCGCCGTATCAAAATCACCTATTAAATCCTGGTAAATGATTGCGGCGACCAGATGGGAAAAATAGCTTGACGAGTTAATCGAGAGTGCCCGCTGAACCTCCGCAAGAACTTTTTCTTTAGTGTTTTCCTGTAGCTCAAACACTGAAAACTCAAATTCTCGGTAACGACAGAAGACCATCATTGCGATTGCCATTGGATTGTCCGGCATTGTGCGTAAAGCAACACTTAGAGACTTCATCGCCTCTTCGTTATGTCCAGGTGAGTCTACAAAAAAACCGGCCGCTTTTGATAACAATTCCGGTACAGATAGCGCTGCGTCAACGCCAGTTCGAAGCTTCTCGAACGTTCGGGCTTTGATTCGAATGCGTACGGTCGAAGCAACGTTTAGTGAAATTTCGTCCTCGAGATCGAATACATTGTCTAGGTGTCTATCGTAACGTTCGGACCAAACCTGATTTCCCGCAGAAGCGTCAAAAAGGGAGAAGGAAAGACGCAATCGCTCCCCGGCCGTGCGGATACTTCCTTCAAGCCGATAGTTAGGTTCCTCGCCGACGTTGCTGCCGCTATCGCTAGTTGGACGATTTACGACGGCGATTGCCGTCTGTTTTGTGAGGCCGTTCAAAATATCGTTCTGAAGTCCCTCAGCCAGTGATCTGATGTCTTCGCCGCCACTAATTATCTTGAGTGGCATTACAAAGACTGTCGGTTTCTCCGCGTTGTTTTTACCAGCCGATACAGGCCGGCCGGATTTGTTGTCTTTCGACTCGATCCCGCCGAGACCCAAGTGATATACGGGGACTGGGTCATCGATGTTTTTGAATTTTTGATCACCCGAAAAAGCAAACCGGCCGCCCATCTTCGAGCGCACGCTTTCAAAAACTGTGCCGGAGACATTGACCCCGCCCGCGTCTGCCGTGGATTCGAGGCGAGC
>JBLFWZ010000025.1:0-28408 GCA_047611905.1 Gammaproteobacteria bacterium
CGACTACAAATGCTTCGATATGGTCGCCCAGGCCGCAGCCGGATCGTTGTCGATTACGGGTGAACCAGACGGCCCGCCGATGCGCCCCGGACCAACCCTTGGCGATGCTGGCACTGGCGTGCAGATGGCGCTTGCGATCACTGCGGCTTACGCGCAGAAACTGCGCGACGGTACTGGACAGCACATCGAATTGTCGATGCAAGAAGCGGTAACTTACTACATGCGAACCATGATCGCGCTTGGCGCGAATGGCGGTACTTCAGTGGCGCCACGTATGGGCAATGAACTCGATGCGACGGTGAACTTATTCCCGTCAAAACCGTTCGGTAAGAATGACTATGTCTACATCATGAGCGTCACAGAACCGCACTGGACTTTGTTTTGTAAAACCATCGGTCATCCTGAGTTAGCCACGGATCCGAGATTCGTTGATAAGCCCGCGCGTACCGCGCATGGCGCAGAGCTAAAAGAAATCATCACTGCTTGGACCAGCCAACGAACGAAAAAAGAAGCGATGCACGAACTCTGCGAAGCCGGCATACCGGCGAGCGCTGTGTTCGACACGATTGACATTTTTTCTGATCCTCACCTAACCAGCCGTGGTTTCGTCAACGAGATGCCGTACGGCGATGAAGGCAAGAAAATTCCATTGCTGGGATGGCCGGCGCGGATGTCCGAAAGCTCGGTGTCGATCGGTATCGCGCCGGGTCTCGGCGATCATACGAAAGAAGTATTGCAAAACGAGCTCGGCCTATCTGGCGAAGCCGTCGATCAGTTATTGGCCACTGGTGTCGTCGTTTGATCGAACGACAGACTTAGTTATCCGCAGGGCGCGGCTCCCCTCTAAAATAACTTGCCTTGATCGGCCGCGCGCTCGTCGATGGCAAGCGGCCAGTGTTGCAAATGCGCAATCCATTCGGTTGGTAGATCATGGTAGCGTGCGCCGTTGACGATCAGGCCGAGATAACGCGGCGACGGAAGCCGGCCCGGTCGGCCGCGCGACGAGGAATACGTGAAAGCTTCCAGTGGTTCCTCGTCCTGTAATTCGATGCTGACCGCAATGCGCCGATAAAAATTATGCTGTACACCTTCCGTGCGATCTAAGCGGCGGCCCTCGCTTCGGCTAATTTGATAAACCACGCCCCAGGTGCGTTTGTTAGGTTGAGGGATCACATTAGCGACACCGCGGTTACCTGGGCCAACTGGAAGATCGAATTTAAGCGCGTGTCCTAACAGACAACCGACTTTGCTGTTCGCGGGTTGGATCCGGCGTCGACCACAAAACGTACCGCGGTCGAGGTTGCTACCGTAGGCGAAATACCATTCAAGGGCTTTATCCGACATAGAATTTGGGGCCAGGTTCTGGTGATCCGCGCGTGAGAATCTTGATTCTCACGCCACTCAACATATCTATTAGACCTCGGTTAAAGTAACGACATCGAATAAAACAGACTCGATGCGCGAGCTCTAAAACCAGGGAACATCATGATTGAACATCATATAGATATTACAACCGGTGACGGTTCGATGAATACTTTCGTCACCTATCCAGAGGAAGGTGGCCCATTTCCGGTCGTATTCTTTTACATGGACGCGCCTGGCAAGCGTGAAGAACTCCACGACATGGCGCGGCGCATCGCCACGGTCGGCTATTTCGTGGTCCTACCAAATCTCTACTACCGACAAACTCGGCAATTTGATTTCGTGCGTGACGAAGCAGGCATGGAAACCATGTTCGCCATGATGCACAGTTTGACCAATGAACTGATCTTAAAAGACACGCAAGCGATGCTCGATTTCGTTGATCAGCATGAACATGCAGCAGCCAACCGAGTCGGTGCAGTCGGTTATTGTATGAGCGGACCCTTCGTTCTTGCAGCCGCTGGCGGGCACGCCGATCGTATTCAATGCGCGGCCTCGATTTACGGTGCAAATTTGCTCAACGAGACCGACGATTCCGCGCATCTATTCGCTGATCGGGTGAAAGGCGAGCTGTACTTCGCGTGTGCGGAAATTGACAAATACGCACCCGCCGATGTGATCGAACGTCTCGAAAAGCACTTAAAGGAATCCGGGGCGAACTACCGTCTCGAGTGGTATCCAGGTGCCGAGCACGGCTTCGCATTTCCAGAGCGCTTGAGTGTATTCCACAAACAAAGCGCGGAACGACATTGGGAACGCCTGTTTGCATTATTCAAACGAAATTTGGCCGATGTCAATTAGTGGTTTCTGACCAATCTCAGCGGCAACTTTAGTTCGCTAAATTTGATTAGAGGTCGCGTAGTTTATTTTTTGAATCGTCGAAGAGGCTTAGCTCACCATGGCTTATGAGATTAAACGATTTCCATTTTCAGGCACGATCGATGCAGACGGTCACGTACTCGAACCGCCGGACCTATGGGAAAATTACCTCGAAGAGCGCTACCGTAAAAGGGCGCTGCGGATCCGGGTCGACGACCAAGGATTCGAATACCTTGAAATCGACGGTCGTCCGTCGAAGCGCTCGAACAACGGTTCGCTAGGCGTGTTGGGTGCGATGGGTAGCGACGATATGCGCCCGCATCCTGAGCGGCGCTACGCCGACAACATTCCCTATGGTGCCGGCAACGTCGATGAAAGAGTCTCGCTACTCGACCAAGAAAATCTCGACAAGGCATTGCTGTATCCGACATTGGGGTTGTTGTGGGAATGCGAACTCACTGATCCTGAACTCTCGCTTGCCTATGTACGCGCATATAACCGCTGGATCGCAGATTTTTGTCGCGCCAGCGATTCGCGTCTCGTACCGATCGCGCAACTGACTTTGTTAGATCCTGAAGGTTCGGCTCAAGAGTTGGAGCGCGCCGTTAAGGACGGGTGTAGGGGTGCTTGGGTGAATTCGTTTAACCACCATAGGGTGATTCACGGCGATCCACGTCACGATGTCTTGTTCGCGAAATGTGTGGAGTTAGACGTACCGCTCGCGATCCATCCAACGTTTATTCCGCACGCTCCCGCAGAAGGCATTTTTGATTGGCCAGAACGTGGTCGCGGCTGGGGTGAAGCCTTATGGCTGCGTTCGGTGATGCAGCAAGCGTTTATCTCGTTCTTTTCTTTAGGAACGTTCGATCGATTTCCACAACTCCGACTGGGTGTGTTGGAAGTCGGATCGGGATGGGTCGGTTCGTTTCTCGACCGCATGGATGCATTCACGAAATCTTTAAAAGCCAAGCGCGGGTCGGCGACCGATATTTTTCGCCGCCAGTGTTTTATCTCCGGAGATCCAGATGAAACATCGGCGCCCTACGTAATCGATCACGTGGGTGCCGATTGCTTTATGTGGGCGACGGATTACCCGCATCCGGATCACCCCCATACCTGGGTCGACGACTTGACGGATTACGCCAATAAACTTGAGCCTACCACCCGCAGCAAGTTGCTTGGCGACAACGTTAGACGAATCTATCGTTTGAGCTGAGCGCGCTGCGTTAATTTGAGTGCAACACGGGAAAACGCAAGACTAATGAAAGTAACTGAAGCGATGCAAGCGCGCAAAACCATCCGAAACTTTTTAGACAAACCGGTCGACAACAATTTAATTGAAGAATTGCTTGTCAAAGCGGCACGCGCACCCTCGGGTGGCAATTTGCAACCCTGGCGTGTCTACATTTTGAATGGCGAAGCGACCAAGCGATTCGTTAAATTGATTGAATCCAAGAACGAGAGTGAACCACCAGAGTACGCGGTCTATCCGCCCAATCTGAAAGACCCGTACCGCACGAGCCGCTTCAAGCTTGCCGAAGACATGTATGCGCTGCTAGATATCCCACGTGAAGACAAGCCGGCCCGACTTGCCCACTTGGCGCGTAATTTCAAATTCTTTGACGCGCCGGCTGCATTTTTCTGCTACGTCGATAAGATCATGGGGCCGCCACAATGGTCCGATTTAGGTATGTTTTTGCAAAGTTTCATGTTGTTGGCCCAAGAAGCCGGACTCGATACCTGCCCACAGGAAGCCTGGGCCAATTGGCCGCACACGGTGGCCGATTTTGTGGGTGCGCCGGACGAACTTATGTTGTTTACTGGCATGGCTATCGGCTATGCAAACCCTGAGGCGCCAGTGAATCGTTTGGTCTCGGATCGCGAACCGTTTGAGGCTTGGGCACAATTTGTCGAATAACGGTTCTTAATCGAACGCTAAGAGCAGCCTATGAGTACACCAACCGAACAACCATTAGCACGGTACACAGTACTCGATCTCACGATCGCTAGAGCAGGACCGTCGGCGGTGAGATTGCTTGCCGATTGGGGCGCGCGCGTGATCAGAATCGAGCCGCCTCCCGGAGAGAACAAAGACGGCCGCTCGATCACCGGCGATCGCCACGGTCCGGATGATCAAAACCTTCATCGCAACAAGCGCGGTTTGACCATCGATTTAAAGAATCCAAGCGGCCGCGCCTTGTTCGCCGAATTAGTCGGCAAGGCTGATGTCGTCGTCGAAAATTTCCGCGCGGACGTGAAATATCGTCTAGGCGTCGACTACGAGACGTTAAAGAAAGTTAATCCAAAAATAATTTTGGCGAGCATTTCAGGCTTCGGCCAGACCGGCCCGTACAGCGTTCGCGCGGGTGTCGATCAGATCGTACAAGGCTTATCCGGGTTGATGTCAGTGACCGGCCATCCTGGCGGTGGGCCGCTACGCGCGGGGATCGCCGTTAGCGACACAGCAGCCGGCATGTTCCTCGGACAAGGGATTTTGCTCGCCTTATTGCATCGCGAACACACTGGAGTCGGGCAATGGGTGCACACCTCAATGCTCGAGTCGATGATATCGAAAATGGATTTTCAAGCCGCTCGCTACACGGTGCTTGGCGAAGTTGCAGAACAACAAGGTAACGATCATCCGACCTTAGTGCCGATGGGCACTTTCACGGCTAACGACGGCTTGGTAAACATCGCTGCGTCAACGTCGCGCATGTTCAAAAGCCTGTGCAGCGCGTTAAGCGCGGATCAACTGCTAGATGATCCGCGTTTCTCGACGAACCGCGCAAGGGTTGAAAATAAGATCGAACTACGGCGGGCAATCAACGACTTCACCGAGCAATTCACGGTCGACGAATTAGTCGAATTGCTCGCGCCGCTCGGCGTGCCGTGTGGGCCCATTTACAATCTCGGCGAAACGTTCGCCGATCCGCAAGTGAAACATCTGCAGATGACACTTCCTGCACACGACCCAGTGCGCGGTGATATCGAATTACTACGTTCGCCGATTAATCTGTCGGCGTGTCCGCATCCCGAACGATTCCACCACCCGGGACCCATGGCAGGTCAACACAATCACGAAATACTCACCGAGTTTGGCTATGATGGCGCTGCGATCGAAGCACTCGAAAAGACGGGGGCAATTGAATGAATAAAACCGACTGGCTCGCACAAGTTGACGAAGAGATCCTAGAGCCCGATCTGAAAATTTGTGATCCGCACCATCATTTGTGGGACGACCCGCAGAACCCGTATATGTTCGAGCACTTGTTGGGGGATATCAACGCTGGCCACAATGTCACCTCGACGGTTTTCATGGAATGCGCGTCGATGTATCGAGCGCACGGCGATGAGGCGTTAAGACCCGTTGGTGAAACGGAATTTGTGAACGGTGTGGCCGCCATGAGTGCAAGCGGCAACTATGGAAGTTCGCAAGCATGCGCATCAATTGTCAGTTTCGCGGACCTATCGTTAGGCGCAGCGGTCGGCGATGTTCTGGACGCTCATATGGCAGCTAGTTCACGGTTTGTGGGGATCCGCCACGCAAGTGGTTGGCATGCGAGTGAAGCGATCCGCAATTCGCATACCAAACCACCAGCACATTTGCTTAGTGACTCAACGTTCCGTGAAGGATTTAAAGAGCTCGGCAAACGCGGACTGACATTCGATTCGTGGCTTTATCACGAACAGATCCCGGAACTCACCGATCTTGCCGATGCCTTTCCCGACCAACTCATTGTGCTTGATCATTTCGGAGGTCCCTTAGGGATCGGTCCTTATGCTGGGCAACGCGAAGCCGTATTCGAAGCATGGAAAATCACGATCAACGACTTAGCAAAGCGCGACAATGTGGTGGTTAAAATCGGCGGACTCGCCATGCCGGTCAGCGGCTTCGATTTTCACAAGGCCGACCGGCCGCCGAGTTCGCAGGAATTGTTCGAGCACACGCGACCCTATTACTTACACACGATCGAATCGTTCGGTCCGTCGCGGTGTATGTTTGAGAGTAATTTTCCAGTCGACAAACAAAGTTGCTCCTACGTGGTTTTATGGAACTCATTCAAACGGATCACGGCGGGTTTTACCGCCAGCGAAAAGGCAGCACTGTTTCATGACAACGCGGCGCGCGTGTATCGCGTCTAGGCGATTCGCATCGCGTTGCTAGAATCAACTGCAGATCTCAGCGGTGTCTGACCTCGCATCCGTCTTGTTTCTAACCGTCGCGTGCTGGCTTATCTATTGCTTTTGGCAATAGCAGAATTCTGATCAGCGAGTTTCTTTTGCGCTGTCATCAATCTGAACTAACAAGGTTCCGGCATTAGAGCCGTCGAATAAGGCGGAAAAAGATTTCGGAAGATTTTCGAAGCCGATCCGGAGGTCTTCTCGATAGTTTATTTTCCCGTCTTGCGTCCAGGCTTTCAGGTTATTCACCGCTTCATCGAAGCGGTCCGCGTAGTTGCCACACAAAAATCCTTGCATGCGAATACTGCCGTAGATGAGGCGCATCATGTTGCGTGGGCCTTGTGCCGACTCATCGGTGTCGTAACTTGCGATTTGTCCGCATAGAACAATGCGGCCTTTAGGTGCCATATTGTCGATTGCCGCTTGTAGTATCTCGCCACCGACGTTGTCGTAGAACACATCTATTCCGGCTGGGCATAGCTCGGCGATGCGCGCCGCAACGTCTTCCGATTTGTAGTCGATCGCCGCATCGACGCCGCATTCATCCGTAAGCCATGCGCATTTACTCTTGCCACCCGCAATACCGACGACCGTCATGCCTTTGATTTTGCCGATCTGTGCAGCGGTTGATCCCGTTGAGCCGGCAGCGCCAGAAACGACCAAGGTCTCACCACTCGCAGCAGCGCCCACATCCAACAAACCAAAATAAGCGGTCATCGGATTGAGTCCGTAACGGCCGATCCCTTCGAGGAAATCTATACCGTCTGGGATTAGGGTTGGCCGGCGCAAACCGCCACCAGACAAAACAGCGTAGTCTTGCCAAGACGATAGGCCGAGAACCCGATCGCCAGCTTTGATCCCGTCCGCCGTTGAGGCCACAACTCGCGCCACACCGGGGGCCATGATCGGTTGTCCAAGTGGAATGGACGGGTAGAGACTTTTGCTTGGCGGATCCATCCAGTTGCGCATCGTTGGGGCGCATAGAAAACCGACATTGCGCACCAGCAGCTCGCCCGGTTTGAGGTCTTCCGACGGCATCGGGGCTTCGCGATATTCGAAATCATCCGCACTCAGTTGACCCGCCGGGCGGCGTTTTAATAGCCATTGTCGATTCACTGCACTCATCTTAATTTCTCCTAACTAATTCTGTGCTAACGCGCCGTCAGCTTCGCAGCTACCTGCGATAGCCAAATTTCTATATTCCGGTTAGCGAATCGAAGCGCGGTTCGCGCTTGTCGATAAATGCCGCGACAGCCTCGGCGTTCGCCGGCGCGCCGAGCAGCCTTTCATAAGCTTTGGCTTCGCGCTCATGCGCGGCCCATGCTTGGGCTGGTCTGCCGCTTGCAAGCATGAGTTCTTTCGTAGCGATCAGCGACGGAATAGGGTTGCGCGCGATTTCCGTCGCGATCGCTAAGGTATCGTCCAGCAACCCCTTGGACTCACAAACTCGCCACACCAAACCCATTTCCAAGCACTCTGCCGCGCTAAACCAGCGTCCTGACATTAAGGTATAAGCGGCGTTCTGCCAGCCCATGCGTTCGATAAACGTCGAACTACTTCCGGCTTCCGGCGCCAAACCGAGTTGCGGGAACGGCGTTTTTAGACGCGCGTCGCTCGCCATTAAAACGAGATCGCAGTGCGCGAGAAACGTCATCCCGATACCCACCCCAAGTCCGTTGACGGCGGCGATAAGCGGCTTCTTGAAATGGGTGAGCGTTTTTAGCATGCGCGGGAACTGAGGTTCTGCTGTTTCGCCGTCGGTGCGGTTCTGCAGTTCTTGTAGGTCTAGGCCCGCGGAGAAAGCGCGACCACAGCCAGTGATGACAACGACCGCGATCGTTTCGGCGGATTCGGCCGCGGCCAAGGCATCCGCAATAGTGGCAAACACCTCATTGTTCATTGCGTTTAAGGCTTCGGGTCGATTAATTGTTAGTCGTCGAACTCGGCCCTCATCTTGCGTCAAAATACAATCTGTCATGAGCGGTGTAAATCTCCGTCGTTCATTGGTAAATATTCAAAGGTATGCTTCGTCGTCGTGAGTTTACGGTAGGTAAACTGCAACGAATAAGCCGGTAACTGGTCGCATGTGCGCTCGACAAGGACTAGCCGTAACAGACGAATCCCTGACTAATCGCCCGACTGCCGTCCTCGCACAAGACGGTGTAGTTAATGACCCCGTCGCTGTGCGCATGGATCGCGAGACTCAACGTTGACGGCATTAAAACCATAGCGCTAAAGCGGCCACCGAGGCGCGTTATCCGAGTCGAGTCGCCGGCCAAGATGTGATCGACAATTTGCGATACCGCCATCGCAAGCGTCGCGGTGCCGTGCAGAATAATGTCTGGCAGCCCGGCGGCAAGTGCGACGGCGCGATCGGTGTGTACGGGATTCCAAATACGCGCGCATTCTGTATAGACGTGCGCTGCTTCTTGCGCGATTGCGATCTCAAAGCGCTGCGTCTCGCCGCCGTTGGCGACGGGAAAATCTGGCATGTCTTCGTCGACCCGTGGGTCGCCGAGAATTTCGACGTTACGCTTAATGCCGAGTTGGTAAGTGCGACAAACGAGCTCGCCATCAGCGGCTATCGTATCAAGGCGAATGGTTTGTGCGGCACCGGGTTTGATCGGTGTTAAGCCGACGACTGTGGCGGTGGTTGTTAATTGCTCGCCGGCGCGTATCGGTCGAAATATCTGTAAATCATGTGACGCGTGGACGTTGCGCGCTTGTTCGTCGGCCGTTACGAGCTCTGTTCCGGGTAAGCGATAGCACGCAAGAATCGCCGGCCACTCTAAACAGACCGGAAACACTGGGTGCGCTATTACCGTGTGTCGATTCGTATCGAGATAGGCGGGATTTCGGTCACTAATGCCAGCGGCGTAGGCCATGAGCCAGCGTGCATCAATTGAATGAACGAAACCTTTTGTTTGGGCACCGACGACGGAAGAGTTAAACGGCACGATAATTCCCTGTCATGAACCAATGACACAGTATAACGCCGCGTGCCTGTCGCTGCTTGCCGGTGGGCTCGCAGCCGCCGGTAACGACGCACCTTGCATTTAGGTAGACTAACGGCGATCGACGACGATTCAAGTGGCGAGTTTACAGCATGAAATTTTGTTCAGTTCGTATCATCTACACATTAATCGGCAGCATATTTTGCCTCGCTTATGCGGTGGGCACCCAAGCAGGCGACTCTAGGGTTAGCGATAAACGTTTGTTCGCCGCCGCCGTCGACCCCGCTAACTGGTTAATGTTTGGGCAGAACTATACCAATCAACGATTCTCCGCGTTAAAGCAGATAACCAGCAAAAACGTTCCCGAACTGAAGCCGCGCTGGACGTTCAACTCTGGTGCTAAGGGTCCGTTTCAAGCGCAACCGATCGTCGCCGACGGCATCATGTACGTGACTCTGCCGGGTAACGATGTTGTCGCGCTAAATGCGGCCAGTGGCACCGAACGCTGGCGCTACGCGCATCAATTGCGCCGTGCAAAGAATCTCGGCAGTCCTGCAAATCGTGGTGCGGCGCTCGCCTACGGGAAAGTGTTTGAAGCAACGAACGACGGCCGCTTGCTGGCTTTAGACGCGAAGACAGGAACTATTGTATGGGATCGGCTCATCGTGCAAACCGTTGCTGGTGAGTTGGATGGTCTGGATGCGGCATCACAAGAAAAGTTTCTTGAAAACCTCGATCGCTTGCCCGCTAAGATGCCACCGCTGGTCTATCGTGGCATGGTTATTGTGGGGGTTACGTCTGCGGGTTACGGCATCTATTACAACTTAGGCGTTAAAACCCGCGAAGGGCCCGCGCCACCGGCGGCGCATTTTCTCGGCAAGCGCGGCTTCGTCGCCGCATTCGAAGCCAATACAGGTGATGAATTATGGCGCTGGTACACCACACGAACCGGTCAATGGGAAGGTCCGTATTCGGCCACGACGGGGCGCGGCGAAAGCTTGTCACGCGACATCGAAGCGGAGCGCGAGGCGACAAACACCGCTAACGAGACCTGGCGGATTGGCGGCAGTTCGACATGGTCTACGCCATCGCTTGATGCGAAACTTGGACTGCTCTATCTCGGTACCGGCAATGCCTCGCCGAACGATGTACCGAGCGCGCGCCCTGGTGACAACCTCTATACGAGTTCGTTAGTTGCGCTTGACGTTAATACCGGCGAAGTCCGTTGGCACTATCAGCAAGTCCCACAAGACGTGTGGGGCTACGATGTGGCAAGCGCATCGGTACTGTTTGACGTCGACCTATCCGGTGAGACGGTGCCGGCTGTTGGCATCGCCGGAAAAACGGGTTGGTTCTACGTCCATGATCGCCGTAGCGGAGCCTTGTTGTACCGCTCGGAACCGCTCGTGCCGCAGCACAACATGTTTAAGCGACCGACTGCAGAAGGGGTTGTGGTTACACCTGGTTCTTTCGGTGGGGTTTCCTGGTCGCCTGGCTCGTTCGACGCCAATACCGGCCTCATGTATCTCGGTGCGATTCATCGGCCGACTCGATTAAGCGTTCATTACGCTGACGAACCGTCGGGTCGAGTGGCCTATACGGCGACGGACTTAGCGCTGGAGCTTCCGAGTTGGGGGACCTTATCGGCCGTCGATACGCATGACAACGGTAAGCTGCGTTGGCAAGTAAAAACTCCACAACCGCTCATTGGCGGCGTACTTGCGACGGCCGGAAACTTAGTTTTCGTTGGCGAAGGCGATGGCAACTTCGCGGCGTTCGATGCCACTAGCGGTGAGCGATTATGGGGTCACGCTGGCGGTGTTGGGGTTAACGCGCCACCGGTAAGTTATGCTGTCAACGGCGTGCAGTACGTTGCCGTTGCGGCCGGTGGTAGCAAATACTTTGGCTTCCCGACCGGCGATCTCTTAACGGCTTTTGCTTTGGACGAATGAGCGGCTCACTCAGTCCTAGCGTGTTGGAACCAGGAGACTAATTTGCGCCTCGGACTCACCCCGTGGAACTTCGATGATTTGTCGGCCAAAAGCTTGAGCGATCAAGCGGCGTTCGCCGAGTCGCTTGGATACGAATCTTTCTGGTTGCCGGAAAATCATTTCAATGAACGCGCCATCCCGGACCCTTTAATGCTACTCGCGGCGGTCGCCGCCGTGACAAAATCGATGCGCCTGGCAACCACCTCGTTTTTACTGCCATTGCGAAATCCCCTGCTTGCGGCAGAACAAGTGGCAGTGCTGGATCAATTATCTGATGGGCGAGTGTTGTTGGGAGTTGGGCGTGGTTATTCAAACAAAGTCCTGAAAGCATTTAGCGTCGCACCGGGAGCGAAGCGTCAACAATTCGAAGCCACTTTGGCGCTCATGATTCAAGCCTGGTCAGGTGCTGCGGTATCGGTTAATGGCGATCCTGACAGTGCGGTCGTGCTCGATCCGTTGCCCGTACAAAAACCGCATCCGCCAATTTGGGTCGCCGCTTTCGGTCCGAAGGCGTTAGCGCAAGTCGGTCGCCTAGGCTTACCTTATTTAGCGTCCCCGATTGAGACGTTCGAGGATTTGCGCGAAAACTTCAAACTCCATACGCAAGCCGTGCTCGAAGCCGGTCATTCCCCGATTGATATTCGCCCGATCATGCGCACCGTATTCGTCTGCGCGAACGTAACTGAGGAAAGACACGTCCGCGACTCGCTGGCTAAAATCATATTGCCGACAGGCGCACAGGCGAATTCAGCCATCGACGATTGGGCAATTATTGGCGATGCGGCTTACGTAAAAGACAAATTTGCTGAGCACGTAGACGAATTAGCGGCAACGCATATCGTCGTGACTCGACTGCGGTTTGCCGGCATCGACGAACGGCGCTTGCGCGATTCCTTGGCCCATATCGCGGAACTGCTTTAACTAGTAAACGAACTAACGCACTGTGGCTGAGTCCGATCTGGCGTTGTTTGCCGACACAATTTGTGTCGTGAAATGAGCTCATAAGCATGGACTTTGCGGGAATAAAACCGCAAATTACGCCGCATAAACCCGTATTCACACCTTAAGAGGAACCCAGATGACACAATCCAGACTACGTTTCGGCGCCTTTATTCCACCCCATACACCGCCAGAAGAGCACCCAGCACTTGCCCTTGAAGAAGATATGGACCGAGTTGTGTGGATGGACAAGCTCGGTTACGACGAAGCCTGGATCGGTGAGCATCACTCTGGTGGCTGGGAGATCACGAGTAGTCCCGAACTATTTATCGCCGCCGTCTCGCAGCGCACGCAAAACATCCGACTTGGCACCGGCGTGGCCTCTCTGCCGTATCACAATATCTATACCCTTGCCGATCGCATTCGACAACTCGATTACCACACAAAGGGTCGTGTCATGTTTGGCGTTGGTCCCGGGTCGTTGCCATCAGACTCGCGCATGCAAGGTTTAGACACGTCTAAAGCACGCGATCAAATGGACGAGGCGATTGATCCACTTGTACGTCTTCTGAATGGTGAACGAGTTACCGCTAAGAGCGATTGGTACAACTTGCAGGACGCGCAACTTCAATTCGTGTCTTACAACGAACGTGGCGTAGAAATTGCGGTAGCGAGTCAGGTTTCTCCGACCGGTGCGACGGCCGCTGGCAAACACGGCGTCGGCTTGTTGTCGATTGGTGCAACCTCGAGCGGCGCCTTTAACTCGCTCGCGTCGAACTGGGCAATCGCCGAAGAAACCGCTAAAGAACATGGCAAGACAGTCGATCGATCTCAATGGCGTCTAGTTGGTCCCGTGCACGTCGCGGAAACACGAGAGAAGGCACGCGAAAATGTCCGCTTCGGACTGGAACGCTGGATCGACTATATGACCAAAGTCGCCGCCATTCCGCTCGCGCCGCCACCAGGATCTGATCCGATCGACTACATGATTTCGACCGGTTTCGCGGTGATTGGTACTCCAGACGATTTCGTCGCGCAGATGGATCGTATGCAAGAGCAGTCTGGCGGATTCGGTTGTTTTCTAAACCTCGATCACCACTGGGCGGACTGGGCGCAAACCAAACGTTCTTATGAACTAATCGCGCGTTATGCGATCCCTAAGATCAACCAGTTAAATCGAAATCGCATCGCGTCTGAAAAATGGCTGCGCGACAACAATGCGGAATTTAAAGGTGAGTTAACGTCCGCAGTGCGCGCGAAAATGGAGCAGCACGCGGCGTCGAAGGGCTCGGATAAACTCTCTCCGGATCTGGTCGAGCATTTTAGCGGGACGAACCGTAAAGCAAGCTAAGTTCAGGAAAACGCGCACACGACGCCAGCTGCGGACCTTGGCTAAGCCGAAAGCACGCCTTGGTCCGTTAAGCTTTGTATTTCGCTGGACGAGTAGCCGAGTTCAGCGAGTACCTCATGGTTGTGCTCGCCCAGGCGAGCTGCGAGCGGGTGGAGCTGCGGTTCGCTATTTTCAAAGCGAGCCGCGGGCCGTGGTTGACGCACCCGGCCGATCATTGGGTGGTCGTATTCGTGGATGAGATCGTTGGCTATTACTTGCGGATGCGAGAGTACTTCCGGTCTCATCAATATCGGCGCGCAAGGCACGCCGTTTTCATCGAGGCGCGTCAGCCAATGCTCGCTGCTTGCGGTCTCAAGTACTTTCGCGGTTTCCTCGAGACGCACTTTGGCATTCAGAAAACGCCCAGCAGTCGTATTGAATCGTGGGTCGTCGAGCCACTCGGGACGGTCTAAGGCTGCGCACATTCCCGCCCACTCAATATCCGACATCGCGCCAGCTGTGATATAGCCGTCTGAGGTTTTAAATACAAGATCCTGCGCGAGCTGCCCAACACCGGGTACTCGATCGTCGTCTACGAACGTGAGGTTGATCATGCCTTCGGGCCACAAATAGGCAATCGTGGCATCAATCATGGCGAGCTTAATGTGCTGGCCTTTGCCGCTACGTTCACGCGCTAATAATCCGGCCGTAATCGCTTGTGCGGCAGTAAGCGCCGTCGTTTTGTCGGGGATCACTGTGCGGATCATGCGCGGACGCCCCGTTTCAGCATCCGCTTGAATATCGGTGATTCCGCTGAGTGCTTGAATGACCGGATCGTAGACCCGTTTGTGGGCGTAGGGGCCGTCCTCGCCAAAGCCGCTGATCGACACGTAAATAATGTCCGGCTTTATTTTTTTTATTTCGTCATAACCAAGCCCCATGTTTTGAATGGCGCCGGGTCGAAAATTTTGCACAAACACATCCGAACTAAGCGCGATTTTTTTCACAACCTCAATACCAGCAGCGCTTTTTAAATTAAGCGCGATGGCTCTTTTGCCGCGGTTAATGTTGAGGTAGCCTGCGCTTAAGCCATCTTTACCAACCCCCATCTGGCGGGTAATGTCTCCGGCTAAAGGCTCTACCTTAATGACGTCGGCGCCTTGGTCGGCGAGCAACATCGTGGCTGCGGGGCCAGATAAAACGCGGCTAAGATCGAGGATCCGGAATCCTGTGAGTGGTCCGTGCATAAGAAATTCAACTGTCTTTAATTGGTCATCAGTCTAGCGCAATCGTGCGCCAGCTCACTAGCGCAGAGGGTGGCTGTTAGACTCGCGAGGTAATATCCGCCAGTCTGTGAGCTACAGTACCCGTCAAATTCCAAAACAGTTGCGCGGCGATTGCCGGGTAGCGTGATTGAATTCGCTCGAGGCTTTCTTGGTTCAACCATAGAACTCGGACATCTGTCATCGCGTCGATATCGGCTGAACGTTTACCCGTGAATAAAGCGATTTCGCCGAACACCTCGCCAGGATGCAAGGCCCGCAGTACTCGATTACCTTCGGGTCGTGAAACTTGTACGACGACGACGCCTTCAATTAGAATACATATATCGTGGCCTTGCTCGCCAAAGGAAATAATGCGGTCGCCGGGTTCGTAAGGTTCGATGCGACCGAACAAGGCAGCGATACGTGCTTGTCGATGCGTGAGTCCCTTAAACAAACCGATCTTCTTATGCGGTTCGGTGCCGAGATCGACCGTTAGGACTTCCCATAAGGTAACAAAGCGTAAGCCGCTGCTAAGTGCCGGACTCAAGGTTAGATCAACCAGCCACGCCAAGAACAAGGTCATAGCGGCGAGGATGCCAAATTCGACTTGGCTTTGTAGATCGCTAACCAAGAGTGCTAAGAAACCGGCGCACAGCGCCGCTGTCGTGAACGTGACGGGGCGAATGATCGCGGCAATCGCGCGCGCTACACCGAGTTGCTCATTAGCGAGTCGTCGAGACTCGGTGTTGAAGCGCGAAAAATAATGAATGCTATCGTCCACCGCAATGCCGAGCGCGACTGTCGCGACCAAGCTAGTGGCGAGATTTAGGGTGATACCGGTAGCGCCCAGGATGCCGAAGAAAGCGGCGATCGGCAGCAGGTTCGGAATGAGCGCCACAGCCCCAACTCTCAGTGAGCCGAATAAAATCGACAATATGAGATAAATAATCAGCAAAGCACCGGATAAGCTAACTATTTGTCCGCGTGTAATTTCGTCCATGGTTTGGGCGAGTAAGACCGAGCTGCCGGTGACTTTGCCGCGCAGGTGTTCCGGTAGCTCCGCGAGCCGTTTTTCAATGCGCTCGACGAGTTCAATCAATTCATCAGAACTCACCGAGGTGGATTGCACATGCATTAAGGTGTTCTTGTATCGCACGTCACTGAACCGCGCGACGTCGTCATTCGCGCCGAGCGACAGTAATTGATCCGACAAATTGTAGGAGCCTGGTATGGCATTTTCGTGGGTAATGTCCGGCACGAACGTGAGATGTAGCATCCTCATGTAATCGACAAACGAGACGACGCCACCGATCTCCGGCTGACGTTTTAGCCACATTTGAAGCTTGTCCAACTCATGTAACTCTTCCGGGTTCTTGAACACATTTGGCACATCGCTCTGAACCAGCACTTGTAGTGGTACGGCACCGGAGAACGTCTTTCCAACCTCTGCGAAGTTCCGCCGGATGTCACCGTCGGCAGGGAAGTTGTGTAAGTAATCCGTACCGACGTTGATTTTGGAGGCGAAAAAAACGGATATTACGGCGACTGCGAATCCGATCGCCAAAATCGCTTTGCGATTGTCGAGATCGAATTTAGACAGCTTCGGCGCGAGGTTTAGCAAAAATCCGTCGTCCGAAGCTTTCGCTTTGTGCGAGGGTAAAAGGCGCAGACCCGCCGGCACTAGGCTGACGGCACAAAGCCAGCTTAAGATCGTACCAATCGCGCAAAACGCACCAAAAACTTTGATCGTATCGATATTGCTCGTCATCAATGAGACGAACCCGATGCCGGTAGTAAACGCGGTTAAGGTCAACGGCATGAACACATCTTTGACAGAATGTTTTATCGCCGCAATTCGATCATAGCCGGCGGCCAGCGCGCGTTCGAAATCACTCACGACATGCACGGAATAGGCGAATCCGACCACGAATACGACCGGCGGCATAATCACCGTGACAAAATTAAGCGCATAACCGCATTTGATAAAAATCGTGATGGTGATCAGTAGGGAAAAGGCGTTGATCAACAGCGGCAAAATCACCCCAGGTAGCGAGCGCAATCCGGCCAGGCTAACTAGGAAGGTTGCGAGCACTGCTAAGGGAAAGACGAGTTTCACATCGGAAAATAGTGTTCGACCAGTTTCTAATCGCGCCACGATCGGTCCGGTGACGAATTGCTGTATGCCGCCAGCCTCGTCTTTGGAGGCTAGTGCAATTGCGTCGACTTTCTCGCCGAGGGCCGTGGTGTCTAAATCTGGATCAAAACGTATCGCCAGCATTGTGCCGCGACCATCTTGCGAGACCAAAGTGCCGATGTACAAAGGGTTATTTAAGGCATCTTGCTTCAGGCCGAGAGCCTCTTCGAGTGTCGTCGGCAAAGTGTCGAGAAACGGGCTGACTTCGGTGAATTCGTCTTCGGCGCGGATGTAGGTGGCACTCGCAAGGCTGTCTACTGTCTCGACACCGGGCATTAATTTCAGCCGCGCGGTCAAGCGTTTTAATGCCGCGAGGCGCTCAGGGGAAAATAGATCGTCGGCTAACCAAACGACAATGAGGACGTCGTCACCAACAAATTTCTCACGCGTGTCGGCGTAAACTTTAAGATCGGGTCCATCGGCTGGCAGTAGGTTTTCGATTGAAGAATCGACCGCGATGTTGACCCGCCGATTGTCTAGGTCGATCGTCTCGTTAAGTGCGAAGCAGGAAATCACCAGAGCCAGCCCGATCACCACATACGGGTGGTCGACGAAAAAATCCAGAATTTTGGAAATCAAAGGCGGCTATCGGTGATTATCTGTTGTCTATTTTCAAGGCGTCATACCAAGGCGCTTTGGACTGAAGATGGCGTCGCTCAATTTGATGTCGATTTCTACGTTTTCGATGGTTAACTCAGTGCGGGTATTCTTTTTGCGATCATGCATGGTGACTTGGTGTGGGATGTGTCGATCGCCGACGGGTTTGATTTCGTCGCCGGTGGCGATTAGCTCCTTGTTCAATTCTCCATTAGGGGCAAAGAACTGTGTTTGCAACGGCACGCAGCGTTCCTGATCGACAAACGTGAGGATACGGCTGTACTGTGGGTCAGGCACCGTAGAGGTGGTTTCGAAAACATAGGTCGAAATGTCATTTAACGTTTGATCCTCAACCCGTTTCGTTTGAGCGTCGGACGCCGTGTTCTGGAAGTGGGAGAATTCCTCGTAGCTAAAATCCGTACCCATCATAGAAGTTGCGAGCTGTTTACCGGTTACTCTTCGCGAACGCTTCAGGTCGGGAACGTATAAATACATTTTCGGTTCGTCGGCATCGTTTTCGATCATTAGCACCGCCAGTCCTTTGCGGCTTGGCGGCGAGCTCAAGCGGATAACACCGCGCGATTTACCTTCCTCGTCGCGACCCCAATAGAGCTTAGCGACCGACTCCTCTATGAGACCCGAATCGTCGAACGAGCGTAGGGTTAAGCCTTGGGATAAGGTTTTAGCCGGCATCATGCGCTCAACGCATGCTTTGATAACGGGATCATCAATCGTCGGCATGTCTATCGCCGAGGCGCCGAAGGTTAACGTGGAACCGAGCAACAGCGCGATATTTCGTAATAGGGGTAGCTTAGACATAGCGTAGTAATCGTTCCGATTGGTCGGTAAACAAGGTTTAAACAAAGAATAAAAGCCTTGTCCGGCAATGTCCACGGCTAACTAGGTCGCGAGCCTGCGATCTGATGGTCTCGCGCGTGCGGCTTCGATGACGAGCCGTGGCCAAGTTGCTTCACAGGGCCACGATTGTGTGCCTCCAGTTATGTGATCGATGCCGTGCGGATGCTTGCAATGGAACCTGCGAGCATCGAATCGAACTCCGAATCTGATTGTTGTGCGCTCAAACCTTCAACCAACGCGCGTGAGAAGCTTGCAACAACGCCATTGTTGAGTCCTAAGCGTCGGTTGGCCTCATCCCTGCTATATCCGCCTGATAAGGCGACAACTTTCAGCACATTCGGGTGGCTTACACACTCGGCGTAGAAATTCTCCGATTCTGGCAGCGTTAGTTTCAACATCACGAGCTCTTCTTTATCGAGCTTATTGAGTGCAGCTAACAGCGCGGGTTTGAGCAAGGCCTCGGCTTGTGCTTTGTCTGGGCAATGGATGTCAACTTCCGGTTCAATAATGGGCACTAAACCAGCTGCCACGATCTGAGCGGCGACTTCGAATTGCTGATCAACGACTGCTTCGACGCCGCTACCACTGGCTTGCTTGATAACGGAGCGCATCTTGGTTCCAAAAATGGACTTTGATTTCGCTTTTTTGAGTAGTTCGCCAAGCCCCGGGTTCGGCTTCATTATTTGCACGCCGTCCTGCTCATCCGCCAGGCCTTTGTCGATCTTTAGAAAGGGAGCGACGTTTTTAACATCCCAAAGATAATCCGCCGTCGGTTTGCCTTCGACATCGCGATCCATCGTGTTCTCAAACAAAATCGCGCCCAAAATGCTGGCGCCGCTAAAGCTCGGACTCGTCATAATCCGCGTGCGCATGGCATGAACGACCTGGTACATTTGCTCTTCGCTCGACCAGGCATCCTCGGTGACACCGTATTGCCCGAGTGCCTTTGGCGTACTGCCGCCGCTCTGATCGAGCGCTGCAATAAAACCTTGGCCTGATTTCACCTTTTGAACTTGGTCTTCAAATTTCCCCACGGTAATCCTCGCGATCATTAATTTCGATGTTAAGTATAAAAGTGTCGAGCGATCAAAACGAGCGGCGACTACTCATTTTCAGACACTCGCTAGCTAATCGTTGCGCCGCCGTCGACGACGATGTTTTGTCCGGTGGTAAATGATCCCGCGTCTGAAGCGAGATAAACGGCGGCTCCGGCAATTTCACGGGGTTCGCCGATCCTTCGGAGCGGATCAAATTGCGTCCGTTTTTCGAGTATCTCAGGGTTTTCCCACAGGGCGCGCGCAAAATCCGTGCGCACCAAGCCGGGTGAAATTGCATTAACCCTGACATTGTGGGGTCCGTATTCGCAGGACAAATTCCGCACCATTTGCAGATCGGCGGCTTTGGAGATGCAATACGCACCGATGACTTCATTGCCGCGCAGGCCGCCAATGGACGAGACGATAATGACCGACCCGTCGCGACGTTCAACCATTTCGGGTAGCACCATATGCATAAGCCAGTGATTCGACTGAATGTTGACGCCGAGGATCTTGTCAAACGCGGAATCAGGCATATCTTTCATTGGGCCATAGTACGGATTGACCGCCGCATTGCAGACCAAGATATCGATTTTCCCGAGCTTAGCCCGAGTTTCGTCCACCAGTCGTTGTAATTCTTCTTTGTGGCCGATGTGTGCGGCTATCACGATTGCGCCGCCGGCTTGACCATCCAGCTCGGTGTTAATTTCATCAGCAACGCTTTGGCAGATGTCTTCTTTCCGACTTGAGATAACGACTTGCGCGCCTTGACGTGCCATTTCGGTCGCGATGGCCTTACCGATTCCTTTGCTCGACCCAGTAATTAGCGCCGTTTTCCCCGTTAGATCGAATAGACCTTGCATCGTCAATTTCCTCGTTTAAGTGTGTTATCGACTTATTGTCGACGGCGCAGTGCTTGTGAGTAAAGCGATCCGGCCTAGACGACGTCGAGCGGCGCCCAATTATAGTATCGGCGGTTCGACAATCAGCTTGGTGTGAGCGCGAATTGTTCGAGCGGCCCCGGTTTGAATTGTAGAAAACGATTGTGCACCGCCAGCATGCCTTCAAATGGTGCTCGCCAGAGGGCGAAAAGCGTGTCGGTTGTCGGAATATCGGTAAACAATCGCCAAGCTGTGCGGTGCAATTCATTGTCTCGTGTCTCGATTTTGTCGCCCGAGGCCATGAGTAGGATCGTGAGCAGTTCGAGGAAGCTGTTGACGTCGTCTCCAGCGATCCCTAAACGCGAGCTGATGTCGTCGTAGTGCTGCATACCGATTTGGCGACCACACAGACACCCGATACGGAGCGCTTCGTCATTGCCGAGTAATTCGATCAATATAGGCAGGCTGTTGCGAATATATTCCATGGAGTAGTTCCGATAGGCCTTCGCTTGGCGTAGCGGCGGCCAGGACTCGACATCGAGGCGCGGTAGGGTCCAACGATCGATCGCTGGGCAGGATTCATCGGGCGCGAAACGTAAGCGCTCTGCGGGTTTGAGAGCGCGATCGTACTCGAAGTAATAGCCTTCGAGGCCTGGTTGTCCTTCGACCGTCGATTTCGTACACACGAAACCCAGTCTTGGATTATTTAAGGTCACGCCATTGTGCGCGTGCCAGCCGTACAACATTGCATGGTTAACTTGTGCCGGTATTGCGCAAATCGCCGTGCCAGACCAAATCCAGCGCGGCGGCGGATAGCGTACCCAGGCTTTGCGATCGTCGACTGCCAGATACTCGACTTTCACCCCACCCAGCTGGTTCGAAAAATAATGATATTGAGCCGCGGCTACCGCGTGCGGCAGCTTGTCCAGCCCGAGTTTCACTAGGCCTGGCAGAAAGCGCTGCAAATGCTGATGACGAAATAGTCGAAAAACGAACTCTGTCGCAATATCTGCGCCTTTGTGTGCGACTAAGCTCAATACCAAGCCGGTGATCCAGCTGTGATAAAGGTGTGCGAGTGCTAGTGACGCTTGTTCGTCGTTGTTTATGACCATAGCGGTGATGGTTTCATAGCGCTTAATCGACGTCCATAGCTATTGTTATGATGGTCATGCCTGCCGCCGGCAGACACGGTCTGGGCTGGCAGCTCGCGACGACCAAACGGCGTACAACAGACACACGATCGATAAGGGGAATGGACAGCATGCGTTTAGAGAATAATGTGGCAATTGTGACAGGTGGCGGCGGTGGGCTGGGCGAAGGGATCAGTGCCTGCTTAGCGCGCGAAGGCGCGAGCGTTGTTGTTGCCGATCTTAATTTAGATCAAGCAGAAGCTGTCGCACAAAAGATCCGTGATCTCGGAGCGAACGCGCTGGCTCACCAAGCGGACGTCACAAAGCTAGCCGATTGCGAGCGAACGATTGAAGCCGCGATTGATACATTTGGTCGGCTCGACACCTTGGTGTGTAATGCCGGGGTCGACGGCTTACCGGTCGGTGAACCTGAGCCGCCGTTGCTCGAGAACGTATTGGAGGACGATTGGGATCTCGTCATGTCGGTCAACGTCAAAGGTGTTTTTCTATCTTGCCGAGCTGCGATCCCCTACTTCAAAAAGGAGCGTCGCGGTCGCATCATTAACATTTCATCCGTGGCGGGTCGCCAAGGAGTAGAGTTCCTGCCAGCGTACGCCGCGTCCAAAGCGGCGGTGATATCCCTAACGCAGTCGCTCGCGTTGCAGCTGGCGCCGTATCACGTTAACGCCAATAGTATCTGCCCGGGGATTATTTGGACGCCGATGTGGGAGCGTTTGGCGACGTTTATGACTCGTTCGAACTCGGCATTTAACGGCCTCGAACCGAGCGCGGCGTTTGACGCCGTAGTGGCACAAATGATCCCGTTTGGTAAACCGCAAACCCCTGAAGACATCGGTGCGACGGCTGTGTTCTTGGCGTCGGAAGATGCAAAAGAGATCACCGCGCAAGCACTCAATGTGTGCGGCGGGATCCGTATGAATTAACCGATGCATCGTTGCGGACTCGGCCAAGCCTATGGATCTTCAATGGACAACGTAATCTCGTTGTTAGCGATTAGTCGCAAAATATAAGGTCGTCATGGGCACTTCCAAGTCTTCGAGCGACGAACCCATTTCCGATGCTAAAGCCGTCGCGGCACAGTTGTTGGAACTGATCGATAGCGTCACGCATGAATTGCGTCCGAACGACTCCACTTTGCCAACCCCGACATTGGATATGACGTTCGATCGTGATTTCGGTTTGGATTCGCTCGCGCGAGTCGAACTCGCCGCGCGGGTCGAGAAGGCATTTGCGGTGAGTTTGTCCGAACAAGCGATGGCCGAAGTGCAGACGCCGAGAGATGTACTGCGGGTGGTGTTAAAAAGCGCAGCCAACACCAACGGCAACATTAGCGTTGATACCATCGATGTGAAGCTCGCAAGCTTAAGCGCCGCACCTGACAACGCAACAAGCTTGTTGGAGATGCTCAGTTGGCACGTCGAGCGCCATCCTGAAAGACCTCATATTCAACTTTACGACGACTACACCGACGGTGAGATCATCACCTATGGGGGACTTTGGCAAACCGCGCTTAGCGTTGCTGGCGGATTGCAGTCTCACGGCCTGCTCGCCGGTGAGACCGTCGCATTGATGCTCCCAACGGGCCGCGATTATTTTTTCGCGTTCTTCGGTGTTGTGCTCGCTGGCGCTATACCCGTACCCATTTATCCGCCGGTACGGCGTGCCCAGCTCGAAGATCATTTGCGCCGCCAAAGCGCAATCTTGAAAAATTGTCGCGCCAGTATGTTGATCACGATTGACTCCGCGAAATCCGTTAGTCACTTACTCACTTCGCAGGTCGATACCTTACGTCGAATAGCCACCGTCGATGAACTCATCGCGCTCGATCGCAGCGCCGAAATTACACCGCGGCGCGCAGACGATATTGGTTTTATTCAATATACCTCGGGCAGCACTGGCGACCCCAAAGGGGTGGTACTAAGCAACAGCAATTTACTCGCAAATATTCGCGCGAACGGGCACGGTTTGCAGGTTAAATCGGACGACGTGTTCATCAGTTGGTTGCCGCTTTATCATGACATGGGTTTGATCGGCGCGTGGCTCGGGAGCGTGTATCACGCACCGCGGCTCGTGATCATGCCGCCGCTGAGTTTCCTAAATAAACCACAGCGTTGGTTATGGGCGGTGCACCGTTACGGCGGCACCGTCTCAGCAGCACCTAATTTCGCTTTCGAACTTTGTCTGAGACGTATCACCGACCCAGATATCGAAGGCTTAGACCTAAGCCATTGGCGCCTGATTGCCAATGGCGCAGAAGCGATTAGCGCAACGACAATGGACGCGTTCCTCGAGCGCTTTAGCGCTTATGGACTGCGCAAACACGCGATGTTGCCGGTCTACGGACTCGCGGAAAACTCCGTTGGATTGACGTTTAGTCCGGTCGCACGCGGCATGCTGGTCGACACGGTCGATCGAAATAAGCTCGCTAACGAAGGCTTTGCCAAACCGTTACCGAGCGATTCACCGGAAGCCTTAAGTCGTCGCATCGTTGGTTGTGGCTTTCCATTACCCTTGCACGAAGTGCGCGTAGTGGATGCGGCTAATCATGAACTGCCGGAGCGCCACGCTGGTAGCTTGCAATTTCGCGGCCCATCGGCAACCGAAGGCTACTATCGAAATCCAGATAAAACGGCCGCACTGCTGCGCAACGGTTGGCTCGAGACCGGCGACTTGGCGTATATATCGGCCGGTGAAATATTCATCGTCGGGCGCGAAAAAGATCTCATCATTCGGGCTGGCCGAAATATCTATCCAACCGAACTAGAAGAGCTGATAGGCGATTTGGACGGCATTCGAAAAGGCGGTGTCGCGGTCATCGGCGCGCCGGACCCAAAGACGGGATCGGAACGTTTAGTCGTGCTGGCTGAGACGCGTAAGAAACAACAATCCGACCACGAGCGATTACGCACAGCCATTAATTCAGTCGTCACCGACATTGTTAGTGCGCCGCCAGACGAAGTCGTGCTAGTCGCGCCAAACACCATCTTGAAGACGTCGAGTGGGAAGATACGCCGCCTAGATTGTCGGCGTCTTTACGAACAGGGGCGCCTAAACGAGTCGGACCAAGCGGTATGGGTTCAGGTGCTACGATTGGCAATGGCCGGAATTCTGCCGCAACTGCGTCGCGCGTCGCGTTCTGTGATGCAGCGGGCTTATGCGGCATACGCTTGGTTTGCCTTCACCTCATTTGGTGTGGCCGCCTGGATTACCGCAATGATACCCGCACCAAGAAGAGTTGTTTGGGCGACCCTGAGAACGATTACGCGCTGCTTAGCAGCGGTAACCGTAACGCGGATTGAAGTTAACGGGCACTTTCCTCCATCAGGCCAGGCATGTGTCTTTGTGGCCAATCATCAAAGTTATTTGGATGGCCCGATCCTGCTATCGGCAATTCCGCATCCGGTCGATTTTCTGGTGAAAGGGGAATTGCAGCAATCGACGCTATTGCGCCTGCCATTGCAGCGCCTCGGGGTGCGCTTTATCGAACGTTTTGATGGTCAAGCAGGTATCTCACAGATGTCCGACACTGCGAAGGCAATCCAAAACTCGCATCCTCTGCTGGTGTTTCCGGAAGGCACGTTTAAGCGCATGCCTGGCGTTTTGCCGTTCCACATGGGCGCGTTTACCACGGCAGTCGCCGCGAACGTTCCGATCGTTCCAATCGCGATACACGGATCGCGCTCGATGCTACGCGCCGGGTCCTGGTTTCCGCATGCAGGTGAAATCACGATAACTGTTGGCGCAAGCCGCGCGCCGCAAAAAGAAAACGACGAGTGGACGCAGGCGATCGAAATGCGCGATTACGCTAGACTGCATATCTTAGAACACTGTCGCGAACCCGACCTTTCCCATGAGTCGAATACTGTCGAAGTGGACTAGAACTCAACCGACCTAACGAATCGTTTGTCGAACCAACTATGAGCAGTATCATGAAATACTTTGCCACCTCGATCGCGCTTATTTGGTGTTCGGCGACGCTTTGTTTCGCCGAGACCGGAGATCGCGCGACACAACCGCTAGACCCTGAAGTTCAATCTTGCCTCGAGCGAACTGCCCCACAGATTTCGCTGAAAGAAAATATCAGTTTGAATGTCTCCGACGAAAAAGGCGTGGTAAGCGAGATGCGCGCCGAGGTGTACTGGAAGCGCTTTGAAAACGATTTATCCAAGGCCGTCATTCGCTTTACTGATCCGCCGCATAAATCGCGAATCGCTTTGCTTTTAGAGCAATCCGATGCTATCGATGCTGAACCCGCAATGACCATATATTTGCCAGAGTTGCGCTCCACGCGCCGTATTGTTGGCACTGCGCTTAATGGATCAATGTTCGGTACGGGGTTTAGTTACGATGACTTTGCCCAGATGCAGCATGTGATCAGTCATCGTAAAGTGCGCATGCTAGCCGAAGAAGAATTGGCTGGACGCGCTAATTACGTGATCGAGACGTTACCGAATTTCGAATACTCAGATTACCGACGAGTCGTGACCCTAATCGATAAGCAGTGGTGCATTCCTGTGCGCACGAGATTCTACGGTGGAACAGACCAACAGTTGAAGGAAATGCTTGTCGCGACCGAAGACGTACGTCAGTTCGGAGACCGGTGGGTAGCGTACCGCACAGTTCTAAGCGAGCACACCGGCGGGCACACGGAGGTACTCGTCAACGAGATTGAAATCGATGGAGACCTACACGATCGAATATTTACCCGCAGCGAATTGAGTCGCGGTAAATGAATAAATTGTTGCGGCAAAGAAAAACCCCGCTGCAGCGGGGTTCGCCAGACTAAGCGCTTTCGCGAAGGCGATGTTCGTCACCTGGCGGCCATGCTCGGCAACCTGCGTTATCTAGACGGTTACATCAGTGCCAGTTCGGGCGGCACGCTTTGGCTGCCCATCGGCTTCGCTGTTTAGTTCACCGGGACCATGGACTCGGTGAGCGCCTAACTAAAAGTCTAGTCGAATTTTCTAAAAAAGCACGGGTCGAGGCAAATTTATTACGCTATAGATCGAGGTCGTCTAATAAGCGCGAAATTAAGATTTTCTGGACTTCAGAAGTACCTTCATAAATTTGATAGACCCGGACATCACGATATATTTTTTCGACCGGGTAATCGTTCAAAAACCCGTAGCCGCCGTGAATTTGGATTGCTTCTGAAGCAACTCGCTCGGCCATCTCGGAAGCGAATAATTTGGCCATCGACGCTTCTTTAGCACAGTCCTGGCCCGCGTCTTTGAGTCGTGCCGCATGTAAATAGAGTTGGCGCGCTGCCTCGATTTGAGTCGCCATTTCCGCCAACTTAAATGCAATTGCCTGGTGTTGGATGATGAGCTTTCCAAACGTCTCGCGTTGTTGGGCATAACGATGCGCTGCTTTCAGTGCAGCGCGAGCGCCGCCGGTAGCTTGCGCTGCTACGCCAATTCGACCGAGTGAAAGATTCGACAACGCGATCCCGAGTCCTCGGCCAACTTCTCCGAGGACGTCGCGGGCCGGGACTTTCATTGAATTCAAACGAATTTCGCACGTGTCGTTCGTGCGATGTCCGAGTTTGCGTTCGCGGCGCACCACTTCGTAACCGACGTTATCCGTTGGCGTGATAAAGGCCGTTAAGCCGCGTTTACCGGCCGCCGGATCTGTCACCGCAATAATCATCGCGAGATCGGCGGTGGCACCTGCAGTAATGAAAGCCTTGTGTCCATCGATCACGTAGTCGTCGCCGTCACGCACTGCTTTTGTAGTGAGCGCCGCAGCGTCGGATCCTGTGTGTGGTTCGGTGAGTTGAATGCAACCGATCCACTCACCGGAAGTAAGTTTCGTTAGGTAATTTTGTTTTTGCCAGTCCGTGCCTAGGGTTTGCAGGGCGACACCGACGGGCGAATTATTCGCCGCCATGACATTGGAAATGCCGCCATCTGCAGCCGAAATCTCTTCGATTGCTAAAGCATAAGAAACAAAGTCGGCGCCGGTACCGCCGTAGATTGGATCAATCGTCACACCCATTAGCCCAATCGCTGCCATGGACCGGTAGATCTCTCGGGGCGCGCCGTTGTCGCGATCCCAGCGGGCCGCGAACGGCGCGATTTCCTTAATCGCGAAATTTCGCGCCGCGTCGCGTACTTGCCGTTGTTCGTCGCTTAGCATGTGATCGATCTAATTTTGTTTCGGGTAGCTCACAACGACGTAATGTTTGTGATCACTAGGCGATGACGTTAGCGTTTTTCCATTCGTCAATTTGTTCCGCACTGATGCCCCAATCTTTTAGCACCGCTAGGGTGTCTGCACCGGGTTTCGAGGCGCCCTTTTGAATTTTTGACGGTGTCCGGCTGAAGCGCGGTGCTGGTGCAGGATGAACGACGCCGTCGACCTTCACGAAACTATCGCGCGCAACATTATGCGGATGACTCGGTGCCTCCGTCATGGTCAGGACAGGGGCAAAACAAATATCGGAACCTTCGAGAATCTCGCACCATTGGTCGCGACTTTTCGTCTTAATCAAGGCCGTCATTTTCTCGCTCAACGCTGGCCACTGGGCTTTATCGCGATGGCCTTGGTGGTCTGGATCTTCAAACCCGGTGAGTGTCAGCAATTCTTCGTAGAATTTAGATTCGATCGAGGCGATCGAAATATAGCGACCATCTGACGTTTCATAGGCATCGTAAAAGTGCGCGCCACCATCGAGGATGTTGGTACCACGATCGTCCGTTACGATCCCTGCGGCGTGCATGCCGTAGACAGCCGTCATCAGAGAACCTACGCCGTCGACCATCGCCGCGTCGACCACTTGGCCGTGT
>JBLFWZ010000026.1:0-27473 GCA_047611905.1 Gammaproteobacteria bacterium
AAAAGGTCGCCCCGTCGGGGTGAGCAAACGACTCTTCGTTTGCGAATCCATCCCTCGACTTGTACTCAATTCGCGGCGCCGTGACCAACACGGATATAATGCGGTTTCACGGTCCAGATGGGGGATCGTCTAGTGGTAGGACTGCGGACTCTGACTCCGCCAGCGGGGGTTCGAATCCCTCTCCCCCAGCCAATAATAAAAGACGCCAGCCACTACATCCGCGTCGCAAGCGTAGATTCTAGATCTTCATTCGAGTATTGAGTTTTTAACCAATTAATGTCCACGACGTCGACAATGCCCTTCAACGTTGCGGCCCCGCAGTGCACGTTTTCTACCTGCGTGGTGACAGGATGGCTTTCCATGCAGTCAGAAAACCGCTTGGAACATAAAATACGGTCTTGCTTGGGAAAAAGCGCCTTAGTTGCAGCAAACGAGGCGGCCTGGACCCCTTCTATTCGAAACGTGATGTTTATATCGTTTCCATGGACGTCGTCTCCGCCGGCCGATATTGCCCAGACATCTCCGTAATGCAACGCAATGCGATAATGAATGGATTCATTGGTCGTACGCTGATTGCGCATCTGTACGTGGTGTTCAACCTTAATCGCCGCGAGCAACGCCTTGTCGGGCTCCTCAAACGTCGCGAGAAACCCGTCCCCAGTACTCTTGAAGAAGCGACGGCCATATTCTTCAAGAATGGGTTCGGCTATTTGGGTTAAGCGTTGTTTCATGTGGTAGGCCAGATGATCGTCTTTGTTAGCGATCGATGACGACTCACATAGGTCAAAAACTAAAATCGCCTCCGTCCGATGCCCAAGACTCGCTGCCGGTATCATCACCGATTGATCCCAGGTCTGCTCGGCCTCTTCTTGAACGCCATTTCCGACGACGACTTCTTCAATTTTTAGTGTGAAATGTGCGATGCGCAACGTAACTGGCGGGCAAATATCAAGTGATTCCTCAATGCGGATCCATTCGTCGCGCCGCCGCACAAAAGTCCCGTTACTACTCAAGTCCACCACAGTCGCATTGTCAGTTGCGTTTGCGCGCATTTCCACGTGCCGTCGAGACACGCGGTCATGGGGGAGCACTACATCGCAATTTGGGTCACGGCCAATGTTCAACGTCGCCGTATCGAGCTCTACGTTCGATACGGTGTTAGATTTATGGTCTTTTATCCGGAGCTTCCAGATCATCAGAATTTCGTACTTTCCTCGGGTGCGTCGTTCCCATGATACCGGATTCTAGGCCATCTCGAGAACATCGGAAGATGTTGGTGTTTACGGGTCGGTCTTGCGTCGCGCGTCGAATCGGGGTTCAACGTCACTGCGCGATTAGTTGGCGTTCCCGAATCCAGCGTTATGGACCCGTTTCATCACCGCGACAGTGGGCACATATTCATCTGCTTTCATGTTAGGCGTGCCACTAATCGCCAGGGCGCGACAATAATCGCCGACGAATTGGCGCACGCTGCTATCAAATTGCCGGCTCACAACCAGATAAAACCGTTCTTCTACCATGGGTTCGAAAACCAAATTAAACTGCTGTGCGGCCTTTTGCTCGCCGAATGCTGCGTCAGCGCCCTTACTAACAACTAAGGCCGCGACCGCTGTGTGCGTATGTTCCTCATTGCCGTAACCAGCAACATCTCTCGGTGCCAACCCTTGGGCGACGAGAAGGCCGTCAAAGGTCAGTCGGGTCGCAGACCCAGCTTGACGGTTCACAAAGCGCATACCCTTTCCAATTAAAGTATCGAAGTCTCGACAAGGCTTGTCGGTACGCGACATCAGACCGAGTATTCTTTTTTCGAGCAAGAATATTTCGTCATTGGAATCGTCCAAAAACTCGATCATCTTCGCCGCGACTGTTTGACCCAAATCACCCACGGGTATGTGAAAGCCCGCGATATCGGCGTCGCCACGACGGTATTGGCGCAACGCGGCCTCACTTCCGACGACTTCAATCGAGACGTGACGCCACTCGGAGGCTATTTTTTCTCTCAGCCGCAATACCTTCTCGTCGTGGCTCGACGCGATCCGAAGTAGTTTTCGGTCCTTCTCGATGGCGGATTCAACTGTCGCACTCGCTCGAAGAGCCTGTTGGGAGAGGGTCGCCAACAAACTTTGCGCAGTTTCCGACCGAGCCTGCAATAACGCTTCGCCGAATTTTGTTAGCGTTGCGCCGCGCCCACGACGTGACACGAGTAGTGGAGCCTTGAAACTCGTCTCCCACGTCCGAATTAAGCCCCAAGCATGACGGTAAGAGACGCCAGTAAATTTCGCCGCGTAGTTGAGATGTCCTCCGGAACGGACCCCTTCTAGTAGATCAAATAACAATTCATCAATTAGTAACGACTCGCCATCGATACGGATGTGCCAACGCAGCGCGAAATCAATTTCCATTACACTGAATCACGATCTAGAGGTGCTGGCGCGTGTTGGATCATGCCCTGTGGTGTGAGATTGACGTCACGTTGGGGGAAGAGGGTCGTGCGAGAAATAGGATGGAGCGGAATTACGTACTCAAGAGTCTGGACTTGTTGTGCGGAATTTCTTGCGGTATTCGCGCGCTAAATTCCGCGCCTGGTCGCGCTGCGGGCCGCTCATCAATGTCTCCATATGCTCAAAGCAGGTCACCGCAAGTCGCATGCCGTTGCCAGCTGCTGTGCCGCACCAGGCATAGGCTTTGACATAATCCTTCGCCACACCCTCGCCCTCGGCAAACATATTGCCAAGCAAATACTGCGCTCGGCCATCACCTTTTTCGGCGGCTTGGACTAGGTATTTGGCCGCTATTGCAGAATCTTTTTCAATACCTTCTCCACCCGTACCATAGAGTTCTGCAAGCCTTACGAAAGCACGCGTGAGTCCGGAGTCTCCTGCCGTTTCGAACCACTCTACGGCCCGCTCAAGGTCTTGGTCGACACCTTCGCCACGTAAGTAAAAGCTACCAAGATTGTACTGCGCGAGCTCGCTGCCTTGTTCAGCGGCAGCGCGAAACCACAATGCTGCTTTATTGTTGTCTTCGGGAACACCCGACCCGGTGTCAAACATGAATCCAAGATTGGTTTGCGCGGCCATACTGCCTTGCTCGGCGGCGAGGCGATACCATTTCACCGCTTCAAGTTTGTCTTCTTTTACGCCAGCACCGTTTTCGTATAAGACGCCAAGAATGGTCTGCGCGCTCGGGTCTCCTGTTTCCGCCAAGTAAAGAAATTCTTTGTGTGCCGCTTCATAGTCACCCTCGTCGTACGCTGCTTTGCCTGACGCAAAATCGGCCTGTACCCAGGGTGCTGCTGCGGTCAATAAAAATATCGCCGTCGCTTGCGCGATACCTGCGCCCCATCTTAGCCGGGGTCGGGTTAGATCATTCCGAACTGTTACATCTACCATTGCATCTTATCTCGAGCGCTGAGGATCTCTCTTAACCGGAAAAATTGGCTTTGGCCGGAGATCGTAAAAATATAAGCACACCGCGTAATTGTCGTCTAATTTTGTCGGTGCAAAATCAACACCGAACACGCAGCTTCATCGAATCCAATTACGCCACCGCCGTTTTCGGCCAGAGCCCACGACGCCTTATCAACCTGACGTTCTCCAGACTCGCCGCGCAACTGGGCGACGAGCTCGGCAGTCATTGATAGGCCCGTAGCTCCCACCGGATGGCCTTTCGACACTAATCCGCCGGAAGTGTTCACTGGAATTTTACCGCCTAGGGTGGTGGCGCCGCTTTCCACGAACGCGCCACCTGCTCCACGCTCACAAAAACCCATCATTTCAACCTGATAGATTTCGCAAAAGGACGTCGCATCATGCACCTCGGCTACGTCAATCTGGTCGGGTCCAACGCCGGCCATTTTGTAAGCGCGATCAGCAGCGAACCGGCTTAGCCCGTCTTCATCAAGAGAACGGTACTTACCGCCGCTCAGCCCTTGCCCTGCTATACGCACGGCGCGTTCCTGAACTTCCGCCGGCAAGCTCTTCAAGGCGCGTTCCGAACAGACGATGGCGGCCGCCGCACCATCGCCAACAGGTGCACACATGGATCGGGTCAGCGGGTAGCTAACGGCGCGATCGGTGAGAACTTCTTCGGCCGTCATCCGAAATCGGTATTGAGCGTTCGGGTTCATCGAACCATGGTTATGGTTCTTGGCCGCACCGGCCGCAATCTGGCGTTGTGTCGTCCCGTAGCGCTTCATATGGTGGCACGCCTGCATCGCATAGGTGTCCATAAAAATGGTGCGATCTGGCCCGGGCTCAAATGCCTTGCCTGCCTCGTCGCCTGCGGCTCGGTAATACGATTCCCATTCTTGCGGGTCGTATTGATCGATTCCGCCGAAATAAATTTTTGAGGTTTTTTCTGGTGTCTCTGGATAGAAGGTTTTTTCCAGGCCCATGGCGATACTAAATTCTGCCTGTCCGGATAGGACGTCCTTCCACGCGCCACTCAAGGCCAAAGACGCAGTTGCGCAACCGCCCTCAACGTTGGTCATGGGGACACGCTCCGGGAAGCGCCCTTCGCGCACTAACGGCGTGAAGCAGACTTGTCCGCGAATACTCCCCTGCAGGTCGGTCCACATGCCACAGTTCCCAAACCAGCTCGATTCAATCCTGTCACCATCGCTAAAGCCCGCATCTGTCAAGACGTTTTCGTAAGCCTCGCGGGCCAGATCTTTCGTACTGTCGTGCGGCCGGCGGCCGAACGCAGTGCTGTAGCTGCCGATAATATATACATCACTCATTGCCGATACCTAAGTTTTGGATCTTGGTTGAAATCTCGTCTGCAGCTCGCCGGGCCCGGGGTGACCTGCTGTTTCTCGATTGCTTGAGCAAGTCTATCAAGAAATTCACAGCTCGATTACCCTAATGCTTGGATTCTGGAAGTTAATTCTACGGAGCACTGCATGGTCGTCCATGATGCCGTCTATAACCCGCGCGATCGTGCCACGATCAACGATCCGCTGCCTATTTTTCGCCAGCTTCAAAATGAGGATCCGTGCCATTGGTGCGCTCCTCTCAAAAGCTGGGTAATTACGCGTTACGCCGACGCACGCGAAATATTACTAGATGAACAAATATCGGCCGATCGTCTAACACCCTATTTCGACAGTCTTGCGACGGAACGGCGTAGTGGGGTCGCTGAAGTGATCAAATATTTGAATACCTGGGTTGCATTTAAAGATCCCCCAGATCACACGCGCATCCGGTCACTGCTGAACAAAGTATTCACCCCAGGTGCGATCCGAAATTTACGACCGTCAATCAGCGACGCGGTTGTCCAACTGATCGATCCGCTGCGCAACGTGGAAGCGTTCGATTTCGTTGAACAATTCGCCTACCCGCTGCCAGCCACGGTAATTCTCACTATGTTGGGTCTACCCGCTGAAGATATGGAACGACTCCATGAATGGTCTGCAGAAATGCAACCGTTCATCGGCGGAGCGACGACTTCAACCGACAAATACGCGCGCGCCGAGGCCGGCGCCATCGCAATGGCGGATTATTTTCGCGCAGCAATCCGCGAGCGCGTTTCGCGCCCGCGGGACGATATGCTGACTAAGCTGGTCGCATGTCGCGAAAATGACGATGCCCTAACCGAAGATGAAGTTATCGGCTCAGCAATTTTATTTCTATTCGGTGGTCACGAGACAACCACGAATCTTATCGGCAATGGTGTTCGAGCCCTACTGCGATATAGCGAGCAAGGATACCAGGTGCGTGCCAAACCCGAGTTAACCAAAGCCGCAGTTGAAGAGGTTCTGAGATTCGACGGACCGACATTGGCTTCCGTGCGTCTCGTTGGGACGGAACACGAGCGTCATGGGCGTATCTTAAAGCGCGGCGAACGAGTGTTTGTCATGATTCACGGCGCCAATCACGATCAACGAATTTTCGACGACCCCGACAGTTTCGATATCACCCGAAGCCCTAACCCTCACCTAACGTTCAACTATGGTATTCATTTCTGTCTCGGTGCACCGCTGGCCCGACTCGAAGGCGAGATCGCAATCGGCAGCGTATTGCAACAGCTGCCGAATCTAAGCTTAGCTGCCGACCAGTACGACTATATGGATACGATGGTGATGCGCGGCGTGTGGACCATGCCGGTCCGCCAAACGTAGCAGCAACGGCTTGCGGGACTAAGCCGCCGTCGACTTGAAAAAGATACCGCCGAGTTCGTTCGCAACTGAAGCTTGCCGCAATTTTAGTCTGCACTCTAGACCTGCAACGAACTCGGCGGAGGTCTTGGCGTGCGCACGCTTATCGTCTCGAGAACTCCGTCATCGCACCTGTCGGGAAATCTATTGAATGGGCCAATTCGATCGAAACCGCTCGCACGCTGAGTGACGTTAGTGTTGCAAACCGTCTAGATCTTTCACCATCCGATCAATTAGGCCCTCGAAAAACGGCAGCCCTGTTTGCCTCTGCAGCGATTTATCGCGTAGCAACTATCTTCCAATCTTGCCGAATCAAAAAGACACAGCAGCTTCCGAGACGACTACCATTTGCGACGTCTCAAGCTTGAGTTCGCGCTACAATGCATGCAGTAGGAGAACTGCCCACGATGATCGAAAAACTATTATCCACAGGAATCAAAGGTCGCCTATTCGCGTTCTGCGTCTTGGCCGTCATCACTGCCGCGACTGGGTCACAGATTTCGCACCTGCAGGTAGACCGCAGTGACGAAAAACTCATCAGTCGCGCGGACGAAGGTTGGGCCGCGCTGCATCAGATGCAAAGTGATTTCGGCAAAGAACAGACCGCGTTAATTTATGTAAAGTCGCGAAATTTATGGACTCGTGAACGTCTGCTCGAATTGCAGCAAGTCACCTTCGATCTGGAGGATCTCCCAAGCATTACATCCGTCAGCAGCCTGTTTAGTGCAACAAACATTCGCGACAAAGGTGAATACGTCGCAGCCGGCCCACTGATTGACTTGGTACCGCGAACGGACAAAAAAATTGCGGAATTACGTGACGATGCGTCCTACAGTCCGCTGATGCGACGCAATGTAATTTCGGCGGACGGGTTGTCGACGGTGATCTCGCTTGGCTATGAAGGGGATCCGGAGGACCCGGATCTGCCATTGCGCATCTATCAGCAAATTGAACAACAGATTATTCCGCTGAGGAAAACTTTCGACACGGTTTTCCAAGTTGGCACGCCGCGTTTAAACCAAGAAATCGACACGGGTTTGTTTAGAGATCTGAGAGTTCTCGTACCGCTGGCGGTGCTGGTCTTGTTACTTACGATTACATTGTTTCTCCGTTCATTTCGTGTTCTACCGATCCCATTGATCACATCTGCGATCACCTTAGTTTGGACTTTCGGATTCATGGCTGTGGTAGGAATTCCACTCACATTGCTCACCGCCATGGTGCCGGCATTGGTGATGGTTATTGGATCGACGGAAGACGTACATTTGATCGCAGCGTACATGAGTAATTTGAAAGGCGACGGCAAAGACACACGCGCCATTGCGATACAACTCATGGCCCACAAAGTCGGACTGCCTGTGTTGATTACGGCGCTTACTACCGCACTAGGATTCTTCGCCAACGCATTCACGCCTATCCCGCTGATACGTGAGTTTGCGATCACTAGCGGCTTTGCAATGCTCGCAAATCTCGTCGTCACGGTGCTCTCGATGCCATTGCTGCTGCATTTAATTGGTCCGCGGAAAAACCCGATCGCGGGCAACGACGCAGCGCCAACGGGCCTCGTTGGGCTCGTCGTTAAGGTCATCGAATTTCTAAGTCTGCGTTACCCAAAGGTAATCATTGTGTGCACCATTGGATTGCTTGCGTTGTTTGGATCACGGATCTATGAGGTCAGAGTAAATAACGACCCCTTGTCGTACTTCCAACCAGATCATCCTTTCGTCGTCGATGCGAATACGCTGCATCATGATGTCGCTGGATTGAAGATCTTTAGTGTTACGTTATCCAGCGACGATAAAGCATTATTTCGAACACCGTCCGGAATCGCCAAAATTGCTGCGGTTCAAGCCTTGCTCGATAAAACGGGACTATTCGATAAGACGCAATCACTTGCCGATATTATCGCGTTGATGCACCAGGAGTTTCACGCTGGCGATTCTAATTACTATCGAATTCCTTCGTCTGAAGAAGACATTGATTTGTACCTGTCGAGTCTCACTCGCAACGATCTAAAAGCGTTCGTTACAGACGACTATGGTCGGGCTCGAATTATGATTCGGCACAACCTGTCTGATTCTATCGCCCTCAATCGTGTGCTCGACGATTTCCGTGAAGTCGTGCCAATCGTTCTTGGACCAGACGTAAGCTATGCACTGACCGGAAAGAATTTAATGATTAACGCATCGGCAGATTCGCTCATTTCCGGTCAAATATCCTCGCTGTTCCTGATCCTCGCGGTGATTTTAATCCTGTTTAGTTTTCTCTATACATCGATACTGGCGGGCTTATTGTCGCTCGTTCCGAATATTATTCCGGTAATGATGAACTTCGGCCTGATGGGATTTCTTGGGGTTCCGTTAAATCCTGGCACCGCAATGGTTGCAGCGATCGCCATCGGCGTCGCCGTTGATGACACCATTCATTTAATGACGCGATTCGGTGCGGAGAGTAGAAATCATCTTCACGAGTTGGACGCCGTTCGCGCGACAATCCGTGGCGAAGCCATTCCGATTGTGTCGACTTCAATTGCGCTTGCCCTTGGATTCAGCGTCCTCGGCTTCTCGAACTTTAGCATTGTTGCTCAATTCGGGCTGCTCGCCGCGGCGACCATGCTTTATGCGCTGGTGTCTGATCTATTGGTTATGCCGATATTATTGAAACATTTACGGTTGGCGACGGTGTGGGACATTGTTGCGCTTCAGTTAGACCGCGAAGTCTTAGTTCGCTGTCCGCTCTTTGAAGGGATGTCGCCGTATGAAACCAAAAAAGTGGTCCTATTATCGGCGATGCAAGATTTTGAGCGAGGCGAGGTCGTGATCGAGAAAGGCACGCGCACAAGTGGTATGTACGTGGTACTGAAAGGAGAAGCCCAAGTGCAGTTTAAACGAGGTGAATTGAAGCTTGATATCGACAACCTAAAAAGCGGGGACGTTTTCGGCGAAATCGGATTTTCGGGTGAGGACGTGGAAAGAACTGCGACGGTTGTTGCGGCAGAACCAATGACCGTCGTTAGAATCGATGCCGCGGGTGCGCGTAAAGGTCTGCGCTTCTATCCTAGGATCGCGGCACGCCTACATCAAAACATAAGTAATATTCTTGGTCAGCGACTAGTCGAATCTCACGAACGATTAGCGGACGTCATTAAACTGCATGTTGGCTGAGAGTTCGATGACTCACGCACCAGCGCCCTACTTCGCACGAGGCACGAGGCACGAGGCACGCGAAAGTAACATATTCGTATTTCGAGGCACCTTGCCTCGACCACCAACTGAGAGGATCTGTCACTCATGAAGATGATCAAAACTGCAAGCTTGGAGACGCATTATTCAGATGAAGGCCCGTCGGACGCCCCTGCGATTATTTTTTCTAACTCGCTCGGCGCAAACATCTCAATGTGGCAACTACAGGCCGATCATTTCAAATCCGACTTTCGAATTATTCGCTACGACCACCGCGGACACGGCAGATCCGAAGTGACGGCAGGTCCCTACAGTTTCGAACAATTGTGTAACGATGCCGTGGCGCTTATGGATGCGCTGAACATTGAGCGAGCGCATTTCGTTGGCCTGTCGATGGGCGGCATGACGGCACTCGGTCTAGCTATTGACCACCCGGATCGCTTACTCAGCATTTGCTCAGCAAATTGCGTCGCCACAATCCCTGCAGACGGGTTGAAAGTCTGGGATGAGCGTATCGCAGCTATTAGCGCCAGCGGACTCGAGCCCATTATTGAAGGAACGTTGCAGCGTTGGTTCACGGAACCGACGATCCTTGCGCGGCCAGAAGAAATGGCCGAGGTCAGAACCATGATCGCAACAAGCCCCGTTGAAGGTTATTTGGGCTGCTGCGGTGCGCTAAAGAAACTTAATTATCTGGAGCGCCTTGGGCAAATCGATTTACCGACGCTGTTTATCTCCGGGACGCACGATCAAGGCGCGCCGGCCGCTGCAATGAGAGACATGCATCAGCGCGTCGCAGGTTCAGTCTATGTCGAGCTTAATGCGGCGCATGTCTCAAATATCGAGCGGCCAAAAGAATTTAATCAAGCGCTTAGCGATTTTCTACAAGTAACTTAAAGGGCGCCACGAACAACTCGACAAGCGTTTAGGGATCCCCATTGGATTCTAAAAACGCGGCACCTTGAATTTTGGGAAATGTGCCCCATCTACGATCGGTGCATCCAATTTGGAAGGCCCTCCGGGAAAGCGTAGCATGGGCTTAGGCCGCTGCGATACAAACTCACGGCCGGCTACGTCCGTGCGGATTTCAAGTGTATTTAGGTGTTAATGGATATCTTGCCAACATGACTGACGCGAAGCGCCGAATTGCCGCGATCTTGAGTGCAGACGTTGTGAGTTATTCAAGACTGATGGGCGCGGACGAACGCGCGACACTGAACGCACTTAATTCGTCTCGGGCTGTATTTCAAGAGCACATTTCGGCCCACGACGGACGGGTCGTCGACACCTCGGGTGACAGCGTACTAGCGGTCTTCGGTAGCGTCGTCGAGGCAGTCCTGTGTGCGCTTGAAGTGCAAGAAGCGATCGCACTGCTGAACACTCCGTTGGTACGCGAGCGCTGGATGCAGTTTCGCATCGGCGTCAATCTCGGTGATGTCATTGAGCAAGATGACGGAACGGTTTATGGCGACGGGGTCAACATCGCGGCACGCCTGGAAAATCTTGCCCAGCCTGGCGGTATTACGGTGTCCGGCCAAGTGCACGATTTCATCGAAGGCAAAATCCAAGAAACAATTGAATTTATAGGCGAGCACGAGGTGAAGAACATCGTGCGTCCAATTCGGGTCTATCAAATAGGAAAAGCAACAGAAACCGAGAACTCGGACCAAGTGGCCAAAATCAAGCAAGCCGATAATGAAGTGCCGGATCGGCCCTCGATAGCAGTCCTGCCATTTACGAACATGAGCGACGACGCCGACGAGATATATTTCGCCGACGGCATCAGCGAGGACATCATTACAGAATTGTCACGCTTCCAAGAACTTGTCGTGATGGCGCGAAATTCGACGTTTACCTACAAAGGCAAAGCGGTCAACGTAAAAACAGTTGGCGAAGAATTGAAAGTTCGCTACATCCTAGAAGGCAGTGTGCGCAAAGGTGGAGACCGCGTTCGAGTGACCGCCCAATTGGTTGAAGCCTCAACGGGTCACCACATTTGGGCCGAACGCTACGATCGCCGCCTCGAAGATGTATTCGCAGTTCAAGACGAGTTAACCGGCAAGATAGTTGCCACGCTAATCGGAAAATTACTCGACAGTGAGCGCCGGCGCTCTCGCAGCGACGAGCGCACCGAAAACCTGCAGGCCTACGAACTCGTTTTGCGCGGACGAGAGCTTTGGTTTCGTGCCAACGAACAGGACAATTGCGCGGCGCGGAAATTGTATGAGCAAGCTATTGCTGTGGATCCTGAGTATGGCCGCGCATACGCCAGCTTAGCGTGGAGTTACTTAAGTGCTTACAACGAATATTGGACCGACGATCCGAAAGCTACGCTGGCGAAGGCCTTAGAAACGGCGCTAACAGGTGTGGCTGTTAATCCAGCGTCGCACTCGAACCGACTCGCGCTCGGACAAGTCTACTTCTATAGCAAGAACCTCGACAAAGCGCTTGAGTCGCTCGAAAAAGGCATTGCGCTCAATCCAAACGATCCGGATGGCTACGTGTTTCTTGCCACGGTGCTAAGCCATAATGGGGCACCGAAAGAAGCGCTACAACGACTCGACCAAGCTTTCGGGTTGACGCCAAATCTCGCCCAATGGCAACGTTCGATTTACGTCGTCGCATATTTCAACGCACGACGGTACGACGATGCTATCGCTGAATGGGAAAAATTAGACGACCCGTCGAACTATTTCTACCGCTGGATTGCTGCGACTTTCGCTAACGTTGGTCGCCTCGATGAGGCACGCGCGATGGCGCAACGATATCTCGATGCCTATCCAGATTTTGATTTAGAAGTGCATTTGTCGCGTATGCCATTTCGGCGGCCGGAAGACCTAGTGCATTACCGAGACGGCCTCGTTAAAGCGGGACTTGGGCACGAAGAAGATTGCGTGGTTGACTGAGCGATCAACGCTAGCCTCAACGTCGAGATTCGGGCCCCGCGGGTATTTCTCGCTACCGTACCCAAGCGCAACGAGATGAATTTTATCTCAAAACTAGCGTGCAGTTAATTGCCCTATCACACGGTCTCCAACTCGTCCGACGGTTCGCTCGCCATGCCGTCAATGAGTTCATCGAGGTCTTCCGCAGACATCGTCTGCTCCGACTCTTCCAAAGAAGATTCGGCACTTGATTGATGGCCGACTTCGCCAGCCCTATCTGATTGCTCCCCCACTTCGGCATCTGTTTGGGTTTCGGAAGCGGTCACTTCGGTCGCAAATTCCGCGTCTTCAGTGAGTTCTGCCATCTCGTCGAGGTCGAGCGACTCAATCTCCGGGCTCGCGTCACTTCCGTCCAAGGGCTCTTCGTTGGCGACTGATTCACCTGAACTAGCCGCGCGATCGGTGGTAACTAGTTCCTCCGACTCGTCATCGTCCAGTGAAATTGAGAGTAAGCCCTCGTCGGCTTCGACCGAGGCCGTGTCGCCGTCGGCAGCGGAGTCACCGGCGCTCGTCGGCCCCGAAGGTAGACCAAACGCGCGGCTGTATTCGTCCATCATTTTCCCCAATACCTTCTTGGTGTCATCTAGCTCAGCTTCAACTTGAGTTTTTTCCGCGGCAATGGAATCGACCACTGCTGTGTCAACTAAATTATTTGGCGTGATACTGATCCAAGGTGCTACAACTTTCGTCAACTCGTCGTTCAGGTCTGATATTTTGTGGTCACCTCGGCCGAGAAATGCTCCTACGACGGCGTTGTAAAATGCCTTCTCTCGTTCAATGAACTCATCCACTGTGGTCTGTAGTGCAGCATCTTCAATTTGATATTTCTCGCGAAAAACGATCTCCAATGCGGTTCGACGAACGTCGGCGGTTGCGGACACCTTGCTGACCAACTCGGTCGCTTGTGAATTGGATTCGGCCTCCACACGCCGGGCGCCTCTAAATGTGTAGTACGTAATTCCTACGGCGAGCAGACTTAACTCTATCGTTAGAATAAGCAGCGACATTTCGACAGTTGTGTTAATCATCCCAGTACGACCTCTTCGGTGCGCGCCAGCCGTCGGCGACCGATAAAGAACCACAGGGCACCAACAACAGCAGCAAAACCGGCATTGGCGCCGAAAACAAACGCGGCGCTGCGCACCCAATCAATCTTTGGCACAACACTCGCACTGTCGATTACAGGCTCGGTTTCCACGCTCTCTGATTCGGAGACGGTGTCCCGCAATCCTATTATCTCAGCGATGAGGTGGGGCGATTTCACACTAAAAGTACGTTCATTTGCGCGGCGTCCCATCGCATGTACTTCTATTTGGTAAGTTCCGCCGATCGACCCGGGAATTAATATTTTGAATTCTTCGTCCAAAGATGATGGCAAATCGATCACATCGGTCCCGCCGTCGGGTTTTGTTATGACCACGAAACCAGCGAGCGACCTCGGTTCGATCAACTCTCGGTCCGATTGGATTGATATCTCGATTGCAGTTCCGTCATCTATGACTGCGCTCGAAAACGTTAGCGGCGCCGCATTTACCCGCAGCTTACCTCGGTGCTGGCGTTGAAACGTGCGGCCGTCGACGGTCACGACGTAATCATAATCACCCGTACCCCAATCAACCGCTCGTTGCGCCGAAAAATTCGCAGCCGCTTCATCGAGCACAAGTGGGACACCGATGGGATCAGAGCCTTCGCCAGAAGATATTTCCACCTGCGCGTCGAGAATTTTGAGAAAGTCCAGTCGCGCGATCGGCGTTCCACTTTCTGTTAAACGAGCCCCAATTATCAACGAGTCATTAACGAAAAAATTGCTCGGCAAAGGAGTGACTGCAAGCTTTACGTCAGTGACGATTAATACTCGATTGTCTGGATCAGGATCCGCGTTGGTTTGCCAGCTCCCAACCTCGGGAGCAGAAACGGTCACTAATTCGTATCCGTTTTCAACTCGCCAATTAACGCCGCTGTCGTCATCGCTGGCGGCCAAAACTTCGCCATTAGGTCTCGTAAGCTGCAGGGGTTCGTCAGCGGCGGAATGGAATATTAGTAAAGTCATCTCAGTGATCGAAGAATCAACTTCGAATCGCTTGTCGTTCAGCGGTAGGCTATCGGGGTTGGCAGCCTGCTCGAACATATGAAGGAATGCCCGTTGTAACGACTCAGCGTTGTCGACCTGTTCGGACCACGCGTCAGTAGTTTCGGCCAGGGTTGTTAGCAGTTCGCGATCTGAATTGTGGGACAGCGCGATCGTATGTATTTTGACGCCGCTTTGCTCGAGTTGGCGCAGTAGCGATTTGAGAATTCGGTCTCTTGATACGGCGTTCGTCGCCGGGTCTTTCGCAACATCGACGACGCCGTCGGTCAAAAGAATCAAATGCCGCGTGGTGTCGGAATCGGCATTTGACAGCCAAGCACGGGTAGACTGCGTTATCGCCGCCTCGATGTCGGTAAACTGCCCGCGCGAATGAATCTTCTTTGCCGCCTTTAATGCGGACGTCTTCCACTTGGAGTCAACCTCTCGCGGAGCCAAGATCTGTTCGACTCGCTCGGCAAACGTCCAGATGCCGGCAGTCGCACCCTGCGGCATGAGTTCGGCCACTAGGGCTACTGCAGGAATGCGTAGGTTTTCGGGATCGTTCGACTTCATACTGCCGGACACGTCTATCAGTAGACGAACATCGAGTTTGGATTCAGCCGCCGCTGTCGCGCCCAGCGTGGCAACTAAAACAAAAGCGATTAGTGCTAGATTCTTAAGTAGTTTTCCCACAATTTGTTCACAGCCGGAGGTACCAGCTAGTGGAACGGCCGCGCGCGAAAGTTCTTTAATTTATTACAGTTCAATCGCCGCTTAATGGACCCCCCAATTCTCAAGTGAATTGCCCTGTTGATGCTCAGTCTTTAAGCTGATGAGAAGCGTCCCGTGTAACTTCGCCTAGGGGGCGCCTACAGATACATTCCGATGTGAAAAATATGCATCCCCATCAAAATCAAAATGATCTTCGCCGCAGATGAACCCAGTACTTAACGTAACGGTGCCCGTATTTAGTATCGTCTGCCTAAGTTTTGTGCTTGCTAAAACGGGTGTATTTGGTCCGGCAACTAGTGACGGACTCACTCGGTTTATGTTCTACGTGGCGATTCCGGCGATGTTGTTTCGGACACTAGCAACGGCCGAACTACCGAATGCGTTGCCGTGGACCTTCGTATTTGCGTTCTACGGACCCTCTTTTCTCGTGTTCGGATGCGCCATGCTACTGGCAAGATTCAGTTTTCGGTGGCCGCGTCGCGAACACGGCATAGCCGCCATCTCTGGCTCGTATTCGAATATGGTTATGCTCGGGTTCCCGATCGTGGTGACGGCGTTTGCAGAGACCGGAGCAGTGCCACTATTTATTCTTTTGGCCTGTCAAAGCACTTTAATCTTTCCGGTAACGACGTGGTTTATGGAAATTTACGGACGGGAGTCTGGTGCCAAAGCGTCTTCGATTGGCCGTACAGTCTTAAACTTGATCATGAACCCCGTTATTTTAAGTCTTCTGCTTGGCATTGCCGCTAACCTAACTTCGTTTGAAATCACAGGTGTTGCCGACCGCGTTCTCGAAATGCTGGGTGCCGCAGGACCCGCATGCGCGCTAGTTGCCTTAGGTACGGGGCTAGCGCAATACGAATTTCGCGGCGACCTCCGCCCCGCCATAATACTTTCGGTATGCAAATGTTTTCTACACCCCGCGCTCGTGTGGGTGTTTTGCTGGATTCTCGATATTCCTCAGCAATGGACTCAAGTAGCGGTGCTGCTTGCCGCCATGCCAACCGGGATAAATGCCTTTATTTTCGCGCGCAAATACGACGCCGGCGTAGCCGTCGTGTCTAAAACCATCCTGTTGAGCACGGTATTTTCAATATTTAGTGTTTCCTACTTATTGAGCCAATTTCTATAACCACCTACTACCAACCGATTGAGTTAAAGACGGATTCGCCGAAGCCGCTACAGCATTCATGAGACCTATCTGAACGTATGTAGCAGTCCTTAGAGGATTGCAATTAGCAGGCCGGTGACTATGTCGACATCTGTACTTGAAATACCCTACCAAGACGCACAATGGAAACAAAAATACCGTAGTGTTGTCCGCGAATTCGATACCCTTGACAGCGACTGGCGAGAAACGAAATCCAAGCTGCACAAATTGATACTGCGATTGTCGTCTACCTACATAGGATAGGTGACCCCGCGCTCGATGGAAAGATCAACTCATTTTCGGCGTAGCTGAAGAAAAATACGGAGCCCTGCGAACGATTGGCGCTCATTGACGAGATGGTCGAACACGTTCTGGAAATCAAGGCCGACGACGAAAACAATTCAAGCGGCCTAGATTACATTTCTATCATCTGCGGTTTTAGCGAAAAACTTCCATTGCCCGCCACACAACAGGATGAGTTAAAGCTAATCGCGTCGAGGATTGGCCGGGACGGTGAAAACGGATACGAATAGTATTCACGTTGTTTCGCGGAACTCGTTAACGAATTGATTGCAAAATTCAAGACAACTGAAAGCGATCCACGCAAGGACATTTTTACTGAGTTCTTGAGTAAATTAGCATCGCAAAGTTCCATTGGAGACAAAGCCTTAAACCTGCGGGCGCGTTCGACGGAAATTCGAACGTATCTGGAGCGGCTCTCGATTATTGACGAGACTATCGCGTTACTAATCCAGCAAATTTCTCATGATCGCCGTCAGAAATTGGCGCGGACAAAGCGCGGGAAGTTTTGCGCGAGCTAATCGAATGGAGGACATTGCCGACCCAGGTTGAACAACAAATCAAGGAAATCCAAAATCAATTGGAGGGCACGAATTTGCCCGCACAGATTTCTAGGATACTTCGGGAACTCGGCCATGCAGTTAGCCATTTCCACAGCGCCTTAATCTCTGAGCTAACGGACGTCGAGTTCTATCTAAAAGACACCGCCGTTCGACTCAAGGAACTGCAACTCGGGATTGAGGAGTCATTTAATGGCCACCGCCAATCCTTCGGTGACCAGGTAGATCTAAACTCCGGTATCGATACCCAAGTCGGCCAGCTCGCAACACAGCTTGACGGCGAAGACGATATTGAGGCTATAAAGCGGGTGATCGACGCAGGCTTTCAAGGCATTCGGACTCGAATGCACGAGCACATATCGCGCGGCCAACAACGCATGGACGACGCCGAGCAACAATTTGGGGATCTGCGCAAACACCTAAGCCTCATGCGAGACGAGTCGAAGCAGCTACGCGAGAAAGTCGAAAAAGAACGCAAACGCGCTAGATTAGACGCCCTTACCGGTGTTCCGAACAGAGCGGCCTTCGACGAGCGCATTAGCACCGAGTTGGCGCGCCACCGGCGCCATGATCGAAAGCTTAGCTTGGCGGTCATCGATATCGATAAATTTAAGGACGTCAATGACGCCTTTGGTCACAAGGCGGGAGACAAGGTGCTGCGCAGCGTTGCACAAATTTGCGCGACTAATGTCCGCAATGGAGACCTGTTCGCTCGCTACGGCGGAGAAGAATTTTCCCTAGCCTTAGCCGAGACCACGCTCGAAGAGGCGCTTGTCGTCGCGGAAAAATTACGCGAAGAGATAGCTAGCAAACGCTTCTCGTGCGATAAACGTAAAGTCCCTGTCACGGTCTCTATCGGTATCGCCGAAGTTAAACAAAGCGATACAGAAGAAAGTACTTTTGAACGTGCCGATCAAGCACCCTACGAGTGCTAAGCAACGCGGACGTAATTGCTGTGTTACCGAGCTACCCGTGATGCAAAAACCGTTAACGGCGACAGACAATTAAGCCATCTCAGGCGCGGTAGTTCAGGGCAGCCAAATCCTGAAATTACCTCCTCCATCGATACCATCGTTTGCCAAGCTAACCCGGCCCCGCAGCCCATTGTTCGAATGGAGTTTTGCTATCTGTTCGGCGAAATAAAGACCTAAACCAGTCGAATTCGAAAATGCGGTAGATCTACTAATCGCGAATCGATGCTCATCGAGCAGTGCCGGGGCGAATCCTGTTCCATCATCCGCCACAGAAAATACGGTGTGGTCGGTAGTCGTAGTGCAGGACACCCGCACCGCGCGGGCCGCGAAACGCTGAGAATTATTAATCGCCGCATTTAGAATGCTAAATACGAGGTCGCGATCGAAATACCCTTCGATATTCTCGTCACAATGGACATCGAATCTTAATTCTCGCGCTTCGAATAGGGCGATATTGTACGATTCGAGCTCCCGAAGAAACTCGGCGCACTCAACGACAATCGGAAAGACTCCGTGGCCCGCGTGCTGCAATTTGTAGCATCCGAGCAGGTGAAGGAGATCTTGATTTATGCGCTGCGCGTGCTCCTGTAACATCCAGGCTTCTCGCGCTACCGCCGGGTTCGTTGTAGCGCGTCGTATGGATTCAGCCGTGTCCATCATAACTGCGCTAGAATTCTTCAGATCGTGCACGCAGTTTGCAACGGCTTCGACGAAATCAAATTCAATGGGTCCTGGTAGTTCACGATTTTCCATTCGAACGAACCGACTTTTACTTGCTGTCAACGAGAACACTACAGGGCGAAGGGTGCATTGACCGAGAATCGAACTACGCCACCACCGCTTGCACGCGCGCTTGCTGGAGACTTTCGACTTTCTCTTTAAGCTTCACGAAGGTCGGGTGTTGTGCATCGATTCGTGCGGCCCGTGTTAGATATTCGTTAAGTAAATATTGCCGTTGATTGCTATATCCAGCTTGTTTAATCTGACCGAAAACCACCTGTAGTACGTTAAGTGCGATGGTCAAGTTGCCCGGTAACTCATCGGAAGCCTGCGTTAGCAGTTCAATCGCATCCGCCAGTTCACCCTCCTTTGCCAACCCGACACCTCGGTTGTTAATTTCGACGACGGCCCGTCGCGCAGTGTCAATTAAATCGTTTCCGAGACTATCCATGCCGAGTTCATTGAACATTGCTCTAACTGCTTCAATGACTGCTTCATTATCGTGATTTTCACGAATAATACGGTCGACTAGTTTTTGTCCTTCCTCGCGCATGCCGACGGCGTAACAGGATTTAGCCAACGCAATCCCAGCCGGATTCTGAGAGTCGCAAACTTGTTCGTAATAACCCGACAATGCTCGCTCGATTGAATTTTTCCCTTCGTTTGCCCGCTGACTAGCAAGTAGCAATTGTCCATGGCTTAGATGTAAGGGCCACTCCGGCTTATCGGACTTTGAGCTTCGGTTCTTTACGCGTGCCCTATTTAGCGCTTCTATAACCTCCAGCGCTTCGTTAGCTCCACCGGTTTCGGCGACTGCGTTAATGAGCCCGATTTGGTCTTCAACTCTAGCCAAGCACGAATGATGACCTAACTCTACCGCAGCGTTGAATGCTTTACGGGCCGTCGGATGATCTCCGTTCTCGACCGCGACATCGGCTAACACTTGCTGCCGCGAAATAGATTTTGGCGACAACTGTACGGCCTGCTCGAGCGTTTTCTGCGCCGTTAGCAAATCTCCGTTCTCGCGCTCGACCCTAATTAGCCAGTCGTATGCTTCCATGGACGCGTGATTTTGTTCGATTGCTTTATTGAACAATTGTCGTGCTTTGACAACGTCGCCGGCGAGATAACGTACACGCCCCATGAATATGGTGGCCCATGCCACTTCCCGTTCCATGAGGATGCCGGCACACAGTTCCGCTACTCCTTCAGTATCTCCGTCCAGGAAAAGTATTTCGGCCTTCATACGCATTAAATCGAAACGCAATTTCGGATTCCTTTCCGCCATGAGATCGCAAATTGCCAGGGCTTTTCCGTACGCACCCTCAGTCGTTTTCGCTTCGATTTCCTTGAACATTCGTTTGCGATGAAGGACCTTTTCGATGCGGCTTTCGAGCCCGAATTTGTTTAGCGGCTTGATCAGGTAATCATCCGGCGAATGCTCTGCCACAGCCATAACTACGTTCATCGTGTTGTCGGCCGTAATCATGATGAATATCGTATGCGGCGCGATCATGCCAAATTCTTTCGCTTCTTCGAATACTTGCTGACCGTCACGACCCGGCCCTAGATAGTAATCACAAAGCACGATATCAATCGCATGCGTCTGAAGTTGCGTAATTGCTTCATCGCCGGATTTCGCTTCGTAGACGGATTGCGCGCCCATCGATTTTGTTAAAGATATTAGCGAGTTACGCATCTCGCGCGCATCTTCGACAATGAGAATTTTTTGTTTCGCTAAGTTGAGCGCCATAGAATGGATACCAGTTCGGTCTAATACCGTCATTTATCGGCGCATTCAGGCGCGAACTTGAGCACCGTTTAACGCGGATCACGTCGCGCACTCTCCTCGATTCCCGACGGATAAAGATCGGGGGATTCAAACATGAATTCAGTAGGTTAGGAAAAAACGGTCGGTTTTCTTAGACTGTCGCAAGGCGACGCGGCTATTCGACCCAAATGGGCACATCGGCACCCATTATCTACGCGACGAATAAGAGTTGCAGATCGTTAAGAAAACGATAACCAAGTTCTGTGGGTCGAACAACACCATTGCGGCGCGTAAGCCAGCCACGTTCAAGTGCTTCGTCTACCGCCGGGTTCATAACTAATAAGTCTAGCCCAGTGCGCTCAGAAAAAAGTGATTCTCGATAACCGTGGCGCAGCCGCAACACGTTCATGGCGAATTCAGCGGTCAATTGCGAACTGTCGAGCGGGCCGCTGTTGGACGTCTCCTCAGCGGTGCCGGCGTGCCTCATATAGGGAGTCGGGCCGCGGCGCTTCTCCGTGCGGAAGATACCTTCAGCGGTTGTGAGCTTGCCATGCGCGCCCGCGCCTACTCCGATGTAGTCACCGAATTCCCAATAATTCACGTTATGGGTCGCTCGTAGCTCCGCTCGCGAATAAGCAGAAATTTCGTATTGGTCGTAGCCGTTCTCCTGGAGAAGACCACGTCCGCGATCAAATTGATCGGCAATGTCGTCATGACTCGGTAGTGTCGGTGGTTTCCGCGCAAAAACAGTACCGGGCTCTAGAGTCAACTGGTACCAGGATAGATGCTCCGGTTCGAAGTCTATCGCGCGTCGCAAATCGAACAGACTGTCTTCTTTTTCATCGTCGGGTAGGCCATGCATTATATCGATGTTGATATTTTTGCAGCCCGCCGCTCGCGCAGCCCGAATCGCGTCGCATGCCGTTGCAGCATCGTGCACTCTTCCGAGACGGCGTAACTGGTGATCGCGAAAACTCTGTACGCCAATGGATATCCGGTTAACACCAGCGCTGAGATATCCCTCGAAACGCACTGCATCGGCGGCCCCCGGGTTTGCCTCAAGGGTGACCTCAATATGCTCAGAACAATTTGTAATCCGCTTAACGCCGTCGAGTAACTCCTGGATCGCGTCACAAGGGAATAGACTCGGCGTCCCGCCACCGATAAAGATGGAAACCAGCTCGCGACTGGCACCAAGCCCGGCAACCTCATTGTCGAGATCCAAGAGCACTGCATCGACGTAGCGGTTAAACGGCAGTTCGCCAGACTGTTCATGCGAATTGAAATCGCAATACGGGCATTTGCGAATGCACCACGGCAGATGAATATAAAGACCGAGAGGAATATTCACCGATAGTTGCATTGCTATGTCGCCACAGGCGCATTGATTTCGACCTCAAGCTCCGCGACCAGTTTACGGAACGCTAATGCTCGATGACTAATTGAATTCTTCAGTTGCGGTTCTAACTCCGCGGCGGATCGATCCAATCCGTCTGGGAGAAAAATAGGATCGTAGCCGAAGCCTTGTAACCCTTGTGGAGTATCCAGTAACTGTCCACGCCAAATGCCTTGGCATATCACCGGGATCGGGTCGAACTCATGACGCACAAAAGCCGCGACGCAAATAAAGCAACACGCCCGCTTGGCCGCAGTAAGGTGGTGCGTATTACGGAGTAATTTTTCGACATTTTGCGCATCCGTTGCACCGACTCCGGCATAGCGGGCGGAAAATATTCCGGGGGCGCCATCGAGCGCCGAAACCGCGATCCCGGAGTCATCCGCCAGTGATGGCTTGTTGGTATGCCGCGCGGCGTTGCGCGCCTTTATCAGTGCGTTTTCGACGAAAGTTAGGCCGTTCTCGTCTGCCTCTGGCACCGAGTAATCCGACTGGGCGCTCAGCACCACCGGCAGATGAACCAGTAACTCTGCGATTTCCTCCAATTTGCCGCGGTTGCCACTGGCCAGAACAAATTCGTCCATCGTCGCGTTTCTAGGTTTCGCTCAGCACCTGTTCTTGTAAGCCCAACAAGTGGTCGATACCTTGGGCCGCTAAATCGAGCAGTACATTTAGTTCCTCTCGGCGGAACGCATGTCCCTCGGCGGTTCCTTGCACTTCAATAAAATGCCCCGCGTTGTTCATCACGACATTCATATCCGTTTCGGCGTTCGAATCCTCAGGATAGTCGAGGTCGAGTACCGGTATTCCGTTGTAAATCCCGACTGACACGGAAGCCACCGCACCATGTAACGGATTGGTCTTCAGCGATCCGTCAGCAAGTTTCTTCATCACCGCGTCGACCAATGCGATGTATCCGCCCGTAATCGACGCAGTGCGCGTGCCACCGTCAGCTTGAATAACATCGCAATCAATTGTGATAGTTCGCTCGCCTAGCGCTGCCCGATCGACCACGGCGCGTAGAGAACGCCCGATGAGTCGTTGGATCTCAAGCGTGCGGCCGCCCTGTCGACCTTCGGACGCTTCGCGGCGCATGCGCGAATTTGTCGAACGTGGCAGCATGCCATACTCAGCCGTGATCCAGCCTTCGCCTCGGCCCTTTAAAAATCCGGGAACGCGGTCTTCGATGGTTGCGTTACACAACACTTTCGTGTTGCCAAACTCTACAAGTACCGAACCTTCGGCATGCATTGTGTAATGACGCGAAAATTTTACGGTTCGCATTTCATTGGCGGCACGGCCGCTAGGGCGATCTGTCATGGAGGTATTGCGCGCGTAATTATGAGGAAGCGCGGATTATAGCCGTGTTTACGGTCTCCTTGTCCGCTTTGCCGAATAATCGCGAGCCGTTAAGATGTGCAACCGCCTAATCAGGAGAATTCGATGATTTTCAGCATGACCGCATTCGCCCGTTGCATTCACGAAGCAACGGCCGGTCGATATACGTGGGAAATGCGGTCCGTAAACCATCGTTACGCAGAGGCCTTCCTGCGCATGCCTGAAGACTTTCGTTCGCTAGAATCCGATCTTCGTTCCAGCCTCTTGAAACGTTTGAATCGTGGGAAAATTGACTGCAATTTGCGAGTCGAATCGAAATCGACTATCGACAAGATAACCGTAAATGAAAGCGCCGCTCGCTCGGTTATTGAAGCAGCACGAGGAATTCAAAAAATCGCCGGCGCGAGCGCGGAACTCGATCCCTTCGAGGTTTTAAGATGGCCTGGTGTCCTGGACGTTGAAAACGAGGACAGCGACTTAATGTGTCAGGAGATCCGTGCAGCGTTTGAAACCGCGCTCTCGCAGCTGATAGAGACACGCCAGCGCGAGGGTGAAAAGCTCGGCAAAATGGTTTCCGATCGATGCGATGGCGTGGCCGAGCAGATCACTATATTACGCACCCGAGTTCCAGAAATAATCCAACTAACCTTGGAGCGACATCAACGCAGAATTGAAGAACATGCGCAGGATTTTGACAAGTCGCGAATAGAACAAGAATGTGCGCTCCTAATGCAGAAACTGGATATCGCCGAAGAGCTTGATCGGCTTGAGGCCCACTTAAGTGAAGTACGACGGGTACTAACTCAAGGCTCACCTGCCGGTCGACGCCTTGATTTCCTTATGCAGGAGCTCAATCGAGAAGCCAATACAGTCGGTTCGAAATCCTCGCATATAGATAGCTCCTCCGCATCAGTAGAGCTGAAGGTATTAATCGAGCAAATGCGCGAGCAGATCCAAAATATTGAGTAGCAAAATGGATAATATCCCTGGCAATCTTATTGTTCTCTCCGCCCCATCAGGTGCCGGCAAGACCAGCCTAGTTCAAGCAGTGCTCGAGCGGGTCGAAAGAGTCTGCGCTTCGATATCGCATACGACCCGACCCCGGCGTCCGAACGAAGTAGACGGTAGGGATTACTTTTTCATTAATCCTACAGAATTTGAGCAGATGATCGCGCGCGGCGACTTCATCGAGCACGCTGAAGTGTTCGGCAACCTTTATGGAACATCGCGGCGCGAGATCCAGCGAATGCTCGACAACGGTGTCGACTTATTGCTTGAAATCGATTGGCAAGGCGCCCGTAGTATTCGGCAAAGTCACCCGCAGGCTCGATCAATTTTTATATTGCCACCGTCCGATACGGCACTCCGTGAGCGTCTGCTGGGCAGAGCCGGCGACGATCCGGACGTTATTGAGAAGCGGATGCGAGCCGCAGTTAGCGAAATGTCGCACTATCACGAATATGAATTTTTGCTCATTAACGACGATTTTGAGCGAACTCTAGATGAGTTCTGTCTAATTATTCGAGCATGTCGGCTGTCCACCGACTCACAGCGCGCCCGATTGGCGTCCACACTGGATGAACTGATGGCGTCTACGGCGACTATTTGATAGGCTAGGCGGCTCGATTTTTCTCGTTCGTTCAAGAGGTTGATTCAAGATATGGCGCGACTAACAGTAGAAGATTGCCTTCCGTTCATCGACAATCGCTTCGACCTCGTGTTGGCCGCCGCACGGCGCGCGCGCCAACTATCGCTCGGTGCGACAGCCCTTGTCGATGAAGAGAACGACAAGCCAACGGTTGTGGCATTGCGTGAGATTGCAGCCGGCGTAATAAACGCAGACGTTCTGGATGAACTTGATGCAAAAGAACGTGCGGCTGAAGACTTCGAGCTGGCGGCAGAATTTGCAGCACTCGAACAACCCCCGTCGGACCCCCTGTAAGACGCCTATCGGCTACCTCCACCACGGAGGTCCTCTGCAGCTATGCTCGCGGATACACAGCTACTAGCCATAGACGATCTGTGTAACCGGGTCGGAACGTACTTCACCCCGGAACAAGTTAAGAACGTTCGCCGCGCGTATGAGTTCGGCGCCAACGCACACTCAGGGCAGTTACGCTTAAGCGGCGAGCCGTATATCCAACACCCCCTCGCGGTGGCGAATATTCTCGCCGAGATGCATCTGGACCAAGACACCTTGGTCGCCGCGATGTTGCACGACGTTATCGAAGATACGCCGACAGATAAAGACAAAATCGGCGACGAATTTGGAGAAGACGTTGCCACTATCGTCGATGGCCTGAGTAAACTCACCCAGATCGAATTCGAATCCGCCGCAGAAAAGCAGGCGTCGAATTTTCAGAAAATGTTGATGGCAATGACCGGAGATATCCGTGTCATTTTAGTGAAGCTCGCCGACCGTTTGCACAACATGCGAACCTTAGGCGCACTCGCGCCTGAAAAACGTCGACGGATCGCACGCGAAACGCTAGATATCTACGCACCGATTGCACAACGCCTTGGCATTAACGGAATCCGCTTAGAACTCGAAGAACTCGGCTTTGCGACGCTGTACCCGATGCGCCATCGCGTGATCCGACAAGAAGTACTTAAAATTCGCGGCAATCGTAAAGCAATTGTCGAAAAAATAAACAATCGGTTGAAGCGCAGTTTGCGTCAAGAACACTTGGTCGCACATGTCGCCGGCCGTGAAAAACATCTCTTTAGTATTTATTCGAAAATGAAAGAGAAACGTCTGCCGTTTTCGGAAGTTCACGACGTCTATGCATTTCGAATCATTGTCGATTCCGTAGATACCTGCTACCGCGTTCTCGGCGCTGCGCACGGATTGTATAAACCCGTCCCCGGAAAATTCAAAGATTACATCGCGATCCCAAAATCTAACGGTTACCAGTCTTTGCATACGGTATTGTTTGGCCCTTTCGGCGTGCCGATAGAAGTCCAGATAAGAACGAACGAAATGGATCAGGTCGCAGAGGCCGGCATTGCCGCACATTGGCTTTACAAATCCGGCGATGGCGCGGCGCAGACAGCGCACAAACGTGCGCGTGAATGGTTGCGTGGCGTGTTGGAAATGCATACCCAGGCAGGCGATTCACTAGAGTTTCTGGAGCACGTGAAAGTCGATCTATTTCCGACGGCTATTTACGTGTTTACACCAAAGGGCGATATCCTCGAACTCGCGCGCGGCGCAACCGCGGTCGACCTTGCTTATGCGATTCACTCAGACATCGGTGATACCTGTGTTGCGTGTCGCATCAATCGCCGCCTAGCACCGTTGCGTACACAGTTAGAAACCGGGCAAACGGTCGAAATCGTCACCGCACCTGGAGCACGGCCAAACCCCGCCTGGCTAACCTTCGTCACCACCGGGAAAGCCCGCGCAACAATCCGAACTTTCTTGAAGAACTTGCAAGTAGATGAGGCGCAAGCGCTCGGCAAGCGCATGTTGGAGCGAGATCTAGAGCAGTTTTCTATCAGCTTATCTACTTTGCCCCCAACCAGGCTGCGCGCTGCATTAGACAATTTCAAGCTGGCAACTCTAGACGATCTACTCACTGAGATTGGCCTCGGCAATCGTCCGTCGCCGCTAGTCGCCCGCGCACTTTCTGGTGTTCAAGACGATCTGCCGAAGCCGAAGCAAAAACGTCGTCTGCTGCGCCGAAAACCAGTTCCGAACCCTCTTCTAATTCATGGCACGGAAGGCATGGTCGTCAGTTTTCCGAAATGCTGCTATCCCATCCCAGGCGATCAAGTCGTCGGAATCTTGACTTCAGGACGCGGCATTGTAATTCACCAGTCTTCCTGCTCGAATGTCGTCGATGGTCGAGACAAGCATGATAAATGGGTTGATGTGCAATGGTCCTTAGATATCGATCAGGACTTTAAAGTTGAGCTGTCACTAGATGTCGTGAACCAGCGCGGCGTGCTTGCAACGTTAGCCGCGGCAGTAGCGCAAGAAAATGGTAATATTGAAGACGTCGAGTTTAGTGAGCGTGATGAGCGCTATTCACATATGCGCCTGGTTGTCGCCTTGAAAAATAGAAAGCACCTTGCCGATCTCATTCGTCGATTGCGAGCAATTAAAACAGTTGCTCGGGTAATGCGGAAAAAAGCATAAGCGGTGCGACGCGCGGCCGGCACAATCAAAGTTCGTCAC
>JBLFWZ010000027.1:0-27359 GCA_047611905.1 Gammaproteobacteria bacterium
AAATGCGGCAGTGCGGCAAGTCTAAATTCACCCCTATTTTATGTGGGCCAGAATTCCGTCTAATTCGTCAAGTGAGTTGTAGTTAATTGATAACGTTCCTCTACCACTTTTGCCATAGCGAATCGCAACTTTAGCGCCAAGCCGCTCGGCCAAGGTGTCTTCCAGTTGTTTGACATCCGGGTCCGCTGGTTTTTCCACCGCCTGATTCGCCGGTTTTGGCGCGCGCAATTCTTTGACCAATTTTTCGGCTTGGCGAACCGACATTCCCCCAGCAACTATTTTCCCAGCTGCAAGCGCCTGCATCGCGGTTGGCAATCCGGCCAAAGCACGTGCGTGCCCCATTTCGATGTCGCCTACCTCGAGAAATTTCTTAGCGTCGGGGTGGAGTTCCAGCAGACGCAATAGATTCGTAACCGTGGCGCGCGAACGGCCCACCGCTTCGGCGACGGCTTGATGCGTCATTTCGAATTCGTGGATGAGTCGATGAAGCGACTGCGCTTCCTCAAGCGGGTTGAGCTGCTCGCGTTGAATGTTTTCAATTAACGCGACGCTGGCGGCTACTTGATCGGATACGTCTCGGACAATCGCAGGTATTTCGTGCAATCCGGCAATTTGTGCGGCACGCCAGCGGCGCTCACCGGCGATGATTTCGAAACGACCGCCGTCGTCAATTGCTCGAATTACAATGGGCTGTACGATACCTTGAGCTTTAATCGAGTCAGCCAGGTCTTGCAGTGTTTCTGCCTTAATATCGACCCTTGGCTGGTAGCGTCCGCGTTGAATCAGATCGACGGGAATGGATTTTAGCTGATCACCGTTGCGTTCTTCTGGAACGGTTTGCTCTGCACCTAGACCTAATAGCGCGTCGAGCCCCCTTCCCAATGCCCTTTTCTTTGTCGCCATGTCAAATATCTCAGATGTCTAATTTGCAGCAAGTTGTGCTTCGTCGCGCCTCAGCATTTCACCGGCCAGGGCTAAATAGGCCACCGCTCCGCTTGACGACTTATCGTAGAGCAGCGCCGGAAGCCCGTGGCTTGGCGCTTCCGCAAGTCTAACGTTTCGCGGAATGACGGTGCGATAAACCTTATCACCAAAGTGCTTGAGTAGTTGCTGGGATACCTGGTTTGCTAGGTTATTGCGCGGATCGTACATCGTGCGCAGAAAACCTTCGACTTCCAGCTTCGGATTCAAAATCTTTTTTATCTTTTCGAGCGTTTCGAGTAGCGCGGACAATCCCTCGAGCGCGTAGTACTCACACTGTGTTGGAATCATCACTGAGTCTGCCGCCACAAGCGCGTTTATCGTCAACATGTTTAGCGCCGGCGGGCAGTCGATGATGACGTAAGTGTAGTCGTCCCGAACCATTTCCACCGCCTGGCGTAACCTAAGTTCGCGGCCCAACTCGTCAATCAAGCCAATTTCCGCCGCCGTCAAGTCTGCATTCGACGGCAGCAGGTCGAAACCGACATCAGGTAACTTGACGACTGATTCTGCAACCGTCGACTCATCCATAAGAACATCGTAGCTAGATTTCTCTACAGCGCGTTTATCGACGCCGCTTCCCATCGTCGCATTGCCTTGTGGATCGAGGTCGATCAGCAACACGCGTCGCTTAATCGCCGCTAGTGAAGCGGCCAAGTTGACGCTGGTTGTGGTTTTGCCGACACCGCCTTTTTGATTCGCAACCGCGATCACTCTAGCCATGAATAAGTTTGCTGCTCGGAGTTCGTTTGATCCAAAATTCTGTGCTCAACGCTAGGGCGTTCCTGGGGCCAGGAGACGCCGATCGCGTAACGGCTTTTCGCGCAACATTATGGCATAACCCCGAGTCCGTAGCGGTGGCCGCACGTGCTCGAGCAGAAACCAAGCGGATTGCATTTAGCCATCGCGTCCGATGTCCCATCATGTGTTGCATTGGAATATCACCAAATGGCGATGATCCCATCCGGGGACGCTTAACGGCTGGGTTTTAACAGTGCCATTAAATCCGTCTAACGCTGCTTGTTCGATGTGTTCCAAGGACCCTTTCATTGCCACTAGTGAACAACCGGGCCGATGCAATTGATGAGTATCGGCCAGAAATTTCTCGAACGAGCTGTAACCGCGACACACGATGCAATTCGGCAGTGAATTGGGTCGCCAATTTTCGATTCGCAAATCCGCTACCGAAACGTTTCCAAGGGGTAGCTCGATGACAGCTTGACGCAGAAACCGTGACTTCTTTTGGTTGCTTTCAACTAACGTGATCTGCCGTTCGGGACGCATGATTGCGATCACGATCCCTGGCAAGCCTGCACCCGAACCAACATCAGCAATATGCGCACCGTCGATATAAGGCATTGCCGCCAAGCAATCTGTTAAGTGATTGCGCACCAATTCATTGGGCGAACTCGAACCGACTAAATTGAGATACCGATTCCACTTCGCAATGAGCTCTGCGTATCCCAGCAAGGCGGCAGTCTGTGCCTCGGACAATGACATGCCGAGTGCCGTCGCATTTTCCAGGAGCAAAGTTGCGAGTGGCCCGTTCACGGCAGATCGCCCCGCTTCCGAAAAACTAGGCAGAACGCGCGAGCAACAGCTGACGCTTTTTGAGATAAATTAACAGGATAGATATCGCAGCCGGGGTAACCCCGGATATCCGCGACGCGTGACCAATCGAGTAAGGGCGGTGGGTAATGAGTTTTTGTCTAATTTCATTGGACAATCCGCGGATCTCAGCGTACTCCATGTCGTCGGGAATTAGCGTGTTTTCGTTCCGCGAGTGCTTCTCGACTTCTTCTTGTTGTCGTTCTAAATAGCCGCTGTAACGAGCACAAATTTCCAATTGTTCGATGACGTCGCTTGCCAACACGCCGGGTCCGGCCCCGGGCAGGCGCATTAGGGTGAGATAATCGATCTCCGGCCGGCGCAAGAGGTCTGCGAGATTCTGTTCTTTGCGCAGCCGCTTGCCGAGTATTTCAGTCGACGCCTCGTCCGACAGTGTTGCGGGCGACATCCACGTCGACTCCAGTCGCGCCTGTTCGATAGCCAATGCCTCACGCTTAATTTCGAAGCGACGCCAGCGATCATCGTCGACCAAGCCCAGTTCGCGGCCTTTTTCCGTCAATCTGAAATCCGCATTGTCTTCGCGCAGTAGCAAGCGGTACTCGGCGCGGCTTGTAAACATCCGATAGGGTTCAGTCGTACCGCGCGTTACAAGATCGTCGACCAAGACCCCAATGTACGCTTCGTCACGTCGCGGAAACCACGGAGCGGCTTCGCGCGTTCGCAAGGCGGCGTTCAAGCCGGCAAGCAAGCCTTGCGCGGCAGCTTCTTCATAGCCTGTCGTTCCGTTAATTTGGCCGGCGAAGAAAAGACCCGATATCTGTTTTGTTTCCATCCATGGATGGATGTCACGCGGGTCGAAGTAATCGTACTCGATTGCGTAACCGGGGCGAGTAATGTGCGCGTTTTCGAATCCACGGATACTACGTACTAGCGCGAATTGAATATCGAACGGCAAGCTCGTTGAAATCCCGTTGGGGTAGATTTCACGCGTGGTGAGCCCCTCGGGCTCAACAAATATTTGGTGTGACGACCGATCGGCGAAACGGGTCACTTTATCTTCAATCGACGGACAATATCGCGGTCCAACGCCTTCAATTGCGCCATTGAACATCGGTGAACGACTGAGCCCACTGTTAATAATTTCGTGGGTACGTTCGTTTGTGTAGGTTATGTGGCAGTTGACCTGGCGGGGGTGTTCAGACCGGTCGCCCAGAAATGAGAACACTGGTGTTGGGGTATCACCGGGTTGCGCTTCGAGACAAGAGAAATCAATCGTCGCGCCATCAATTCGCGGTGGCGTGCCGGTCTTTAAACGCCCAACCCGCAACGGGCGTTCGCGTAACTTTGCCGCCAAGGAATTCGCTGCCGGCTCACCGGCTCGGCCGGCCCCATAATTGGCTTCGCCAACGTGAACCAATCCACCGAGAAATGTCCCGACAGTCAAGATGACGTTCGGTGCGCGAAATTTGAGGCCCATTTGCGTGACAACGCCAACGACCACGTCTTGGTCGACCAGCAAATCGTCCACAGCCTGCTGAAATAACGTCAAATGGCTCTGTTGTTCGAGCGCCTCGCGTGCGAAATTTCGGTACAGCGCACGATCAATTTGCGCTCGAGTGGCCCGCACAGCCGGCCCCTTACTGGCATTCAATCGGCGAAACTGGATACCGCAGTGATCCGCCGCGCGCGCCATAAAACCACCCAGAGCGTCGATTTCGCGCACCAAATGGCCCTTACCGATGCCGCCAATCGCCGGGTTGCACGACATTTGTCCGAGCGCTTCGATGCTTTGGGTCAATAACAATGTTTCTGCGCCCATGCGCGCGCTCGCCATCGCAGCCTCGGTACCCGCGTGGCCGCCGCCGACAACGATGACGTCAAATTGCTTTGGATGATCCATAGAAATCCTGTGACTCAGAACAAATGCGCTTGTAAATTATAGCGGCCAATCTTCGCCGACACGACGCTTAATCCTCACCTGCCTGCGCCACCGAATCGCGATGGTTTGATTTCAGGCTGTTGTAATGAGTGTAGCTGTAATCGATAAATGCACCCTCGGTGTCCTTCAGCGGCCGAATTTGACGCGCCGGCGAGCCCGCGTACAAAAACCCGGACTCCAGATGTTTCCCTGGAGTCACAAGACTACCCGCACCCACAATTACGTCTCGATCAATCACCACTCGGTCCATCACGATCGAACCCATTCCGATCAGACAATGATCGCCGATGGTGCACCCATGCAGCAGGACTTTATGCCCCACGGTTACTTGGGATCCGATGATCAGAGGCGACCCGCCAGGTGCCAAAACGCTATCGCTATTGACGTGCAGCACGCTGCTGTCTTGAATGTTCGAGTAAGCCCCGACTCGAATTGAATTGACGTCACCACGGATCACGACATTCGGTAAAACGAACACCTCTTCGTCGATAATCACGTTGCCGATCACGATTGCACTCGGATCAACGAACGACGACTGATTGATTTGCGGCATGACGCCGAGATATTTCCGAATAGCCATTGAAGTGTCCCTTTTCCTGGGTCGCCGATCCTACTCGAACACTGCCCGGCCCGCACAGGGTTAAATCTCAGGTCTGAGGTGAAACTATTTTTCGACACGATGGTCAAGGTGACGGTTGACGAATAGAAGCGCCTGTGAAACATTTGGCGCCCATCAGAGCACACGGTAACCACGCGGCATTGCTGGAGTGAGGCCCCTGAATCTCAAGTAGACGGGCCGCTCCATGGTGAAACAGCAAGAAAACTCGTGGCACGCCATCACCATGGCGACCGGAACAACGTTAAGAATCGCGCGCAAGCGCACTAATAGAGATGTTGCAAGGCAATCCCAAGCAATGTCGAGGCCGTAATTTATGGACAAGCTGATTGAAGTTAAGGGCTTAGCAAAACATTTTGGCGGCCTAGTCGCAGTCGACGGCATCGATTTGGACGTTCAGCGCGGAGAAGTACTCGGATTTTTGGGCCCTAACGGCGCTGGAAAATCGACCACGATGAAGATGATCACCGGATTCCTAACGCCGAGCTCCGGATCAATCACGGTGTGCGGACACGACGTCCTTAGTGATCCCATAGCCGCTAAAAAGTGCATCGGCTACTTGCCCGAGGGCGCGCCGGCCTATGCCGAGATGACGCCGCGATCGTTCCTGGAGTTTATTGCCGAGATTAGAGGTCTTACCGGCAAGGACAAAACGAACGCTATTGCTCGTGCCGTCGAGCAGATTAATCTGGAAGGCGTATTACGCCAACCAATCGAAACCTTGTCGAAAGGGTTTAAGCGAAGAGTGGGGCTCGCTCAAGCTATTCTTCACGACCCGCAGGTTCTCATTCTTGACGAACCGACTGACGGGTTGGACCCCAATCAAAAACATGAAGTGCGCGCTCTGATCAAGAACATGGCGGAACAAAAAGCGATCATCATTTCGACGCATATCCTTGAAGAAGTCGATGCTGTCTGCAGCAAAGCGACGATCATCGCCAAAGGTCGCGTGTTGTTTTCAGGGACACCGATGGAACTCGCAGAGCATTCGCATTACCACAATGCGGTGACGTTGACGGTCGCATCGGACGCGCATAGCGCCATTGAGGAAAAGCTCGCTGCACTTGCCAGCGTCGCCGAATTAGAGTCGACAAACGTACAAGCCGATCTAGTCAGATTGACGGCGATTCCGGTCGGCAAAGAATCGATAGTCGGTGCGATTCAAAACTGCATTCGCGACAATAACTGGCAAGTGGCTGAGCTATTTGTCGAACCAGGACGGCTCGACGAGGTGTTCCGAAACATTACCATCGACCCGCAGAACTCCAGCGAGGAGGCGCGATCATGAGCCAAACAATGACGATCCTGAAACGTGAGCTTCGTGCCTACTTTGCTACGCCGGTTGCGTATGTCTTTATCGTAATTTTTCTGCTCATGACGGGGGTATTTACGTTTTATATCGGTGGCCTCTACGAACGCAACCAAGCTGACCTTGAACCTTTCTTCCGATTTCATCCGTGGCTCTACATGCTGTTAATACCCGCCATCTCGATGCGTTTATGGTCCGAAGAGCGCAAGGCCGGCACTTTGGAACTCTTAATGACGTTGCCAATATCGCTGGTCGAGGCAGTTGTCGGGAAATTTCTTGCCGCTTGGTGCTTCACGGCAATCGCGCTGGCGCTAACCTTCCCTGTTTGGTTGACGATCAACTACCTCGGCGATCCGGACAACACGGTGATAGCGGCAGGCTATCTTGGAAGTTTGCTGCTCGCTGGCGCCTGCCTCGCAATTGGCTCATGCATTTCTGCGATGACAAAAAACCAGGTCGTCGCGTTCGTGGTTAGTTTCATTATCTGTTTCGCGTTCAATCTCAGCGGATTCCCGATCGTGCTCGATCTGTTTAGCGAGTGGGCGCCGCAAGTTATTGTGGACGTCATCAGCTCATTTAGCTTCCTCTCTCATTTCGATTCGATTCTTAAAGGCGTTATAGATATCCGAGACATCATCTTTTTTGCGAGTCTCATCGCATTCTGGTTATACGCCAACGTCCTGACGATTGAAGCGAAAAAAGGCAGCTGAGCTCACATTGGAGCACAAAAATATGAACACAAAAATTCTCACCGGATCTGGCTTAGTCGTCGCGGTCGCGTTGTTTCTAGGGATTAACATCATTGCGAACCATAGCCTTACAAAAATAAGACTCGACGTCACGGAAGCGAAACTACATACCTTGTCCGATGGGACACGGAACATTCTAAAAAATATACAAGAACCGATTACGCTGCGGTTTTACTTTTCGGCGAAACGATTTGCCTCCGTGCCAGAATTCGCAACCTACGGCAAGCGAGTCCGCGATCTCCTCGATGAGTACGCCACGGTCGGCAACGGCAATATCAAACTACTCGTGATCGACCCAGAACCCTTTTCAGAAGCGGAAGATCAGGCCGTTGGATATGGGATCGAACCCATTCCGATGAGCGCTTCAGGCGAAAAAGGGTTTCTCGGTCTCGTCGGTACCAATTCGACTGACGACGAAATTCCAATTCCATTGATGAGCCCGGAACGCGAAGCCGCACTTGAGTACGACCTGACGAAAATGATTTACAACTTGTCGAACCCCAAGAAAAGAGTCCTAGGACTACTCTCCGGCCTACCCGTGTTGAGTGGCCCGCCGGATCAAATGACGGGCCAGCCAGGGGCCAACGAGTGGGCTGTGATTAAGCTGCTAAGAGAGGTATACGACGTCAAGCCGCTTGACGATAACGTCACTAAAATCGACGAAGATATCGACACCTTGATCGTTATTCATCCGAAAGGCTTTGCCGAATCCGCACTGTATGCGATTGACCAATTCGTTATCCACGGCGGGCGGGCGATCGTCTTTGTCGACCCATTTGCGGAGGAAGACCGCCCTGAGCGCAATCCGGGACAGCCGAACGCAATGCCGGAGATTAGTTCGACCCTAGAACCCATATTCGCCAAATGGGGTTTGCAGATGGCACTCGACAAAGTCGCAACTGATATCGATGCGGCTGTGAGGGTCGCGTTCCGCAGCGAAACAGGCCCCCTGGAAGTCGAGTATCTTCCTTGGCTGCAATTGCAAGGCGAGAGATTAAACCGCGACGACTTTATTACTGCCGAGTTAAACAGCGTCAATGTCGGATCAGCGGGTTCGTTAAAAACAATTGATGGAAGCACCACAATTATCACCCCTTTAATTAGGACGGGTGCGAATTCGGGATTAATCGAAAGGGATTCGATCATTTTTGTGCGCGATCCAGGCGCATTACTCGAAACGTTCGAACCAACGGGAGAATCTTCAGTTATCGCAGCGCGCATTAGTGGGATAGTTGAAACGGCTTTTCCAGATGGAAAACCGTCCGCTGACGGGGAAACTGAAGCGGTTCCGGACGAGCAGTTCTCGCCAAAGTCTGCAGCCCCCATTAACGTGATCGTGATCGCGGATACGGACATCCTCGCGGATCGGTTCTGGGTGAGATATGAAAATTTCTTAGGCATGCAAATGCCGCAGGCATTCGCTAACAACGCGGACTTCCTGATCAACGCGATCGACAATCTCGGCGGCAATGACGACCTGATCAGTCTACGTAGTCGGGCAGAATATTCGCGACCATTTGTCGTCGTTCAGCAGATACGACGGGATGCGGAAGCACAGTTTCGTGATCGTGAGCGCGCGCTCCAAGCGAAATTAAAAGAAACGGAGAATAATTTACAACAACTGCAACAACAACGCGGCGACGGCGGAGAATATTTGGTGTCGCCGGAACAACGCCAGGAAATCGAGTTGTTTAGAAATGAACAAATAAAAACGCGCAAAGAATTGCGCGCGGTACAACACGATCTTCAGAAGAATATCGAGAAGCTTGGATCGACGGTGAAATTTATTAACATCGGCTTGATCCCCATCTTGATTTCACTATTCGCGATCGCAATGGGTATTTACGGATCGCGTCGTCAAACGTCGAAGTAACGGTCATGAATATGCGTAATCTGCTATTTTTTATTATCACGCTCGCTGTTGTCGTCACGGCATGGCAGGCCAGTCAAAACGGCGCTCCAACCACGGAAATCAGCACTCGATTGCTGTATCCCTCGCTCAGTGAGGGATTAAACGAAGTGCGTCGGTTCTCCATCTTGACGGCGAAAAATAATACCCAACTTGAACGCCAAGGAACGCAATGGGTAGTGGCCAACCGCGATAATTTTCCGGCGAATTTTTCCGCCGTTAAAAGCACGCTGTTAAATTTGTCTACGAGCCGCATCCTCGAAGAGAAAACCTCAAACCCGATGAATTACTCGAAGATCGGCGTTAATCGACCAGACGATGATGGCAGCGAATCAGTGCTGATCGAAATTCACGATGCGGCGAACCAAACAGTAGCGTCGCTCATTATTGGCAAGGAGCGTTCGGCTAACAAATTGGATACTCCGAATTACTTCGCGCGCGAATCCGAAGTCGCAACCGCCCTGCTCGTTCAAGGCGATCTCAAAATGAGCGACGACCCGATTAAGTGGATGGACACGTCGGTCGTGAACGTGTCCACCGAGCGCGTGCAATCGGTGACCATCGAGAGACCTAACGAGACAGTAGTCAATCTGTCTAAAGCGGCGCAGAGCGATAATTTTTTTGAGCTCGCGGCGATCCCCGATGGATTCACAGCCGTGTCTCGGGCAACCGTATCGAGCGTCGGTGCCGTACTACTTGGGGTTAGATTTCAAGACGTCATGACACGCGACATCGTTAGCGAACTAAAGCCAGAAGTGTCGGCTATCGTGCGCACGTTCGATGGCCTCGTTGCGACCATTGATCTATTTGATGTCGACGAAAAGAAAGTTAGTCGGTTTCGATTTGGCTTTGACCAGAATCTCATCGCTAGTGCGCCCGCGCCATCGACCGAAGAACCACAGGAGAACGACCAAAGCGACAACGAAGCAGACGAGAAACTGTCGGTCGAAGACGAAGTAGAAAAACTAAATGCAGCAGTCGAAAAATGGGTTTACGTACTACCCGACTACAAGACTCGGTTAATCGATAAGCGATTCGACGAACTGGTCAAGCCTGTCGAAGCAAACGAAGATAACGCGCCAACGGAACAACCCGAGTAACGATCGCATACGGAATTGCCGCTAAGCTCGCGGAGCCTCGTGTGCACTCATCAGTGTCCAGCTCGGCGGTGCCGATACCGGCTAATAGTCTGTGCCGTCCGTAGCGATCCACGCGCCGTTTGGAAAAGCTAACGAGGCAATCGGGCTTCCCGATAATTAATTCAGGAACGTCCTAGGTGCAGTTGCCTGCCAGCCAATTTACGACCTAGTTAATCGCCGCACTAAGTTGGGGGTTAGGCAGACTCGCCGTCTGGCTGATCAGCGTGCGCCAAGCTCGCGCGCTGCCGGTATCGCGCCACAAATGATACGCAGACATCAGATCCATCGACTTTGCCTCGTGCTCAATCTCGCGTAATACCAACAGTACGTCCATAATTTCGACAAAAGAGGTCGCCAGCATTTCGAAGATCGGATCGTCCTCAAGCCGTGCGGACTCGGCGTAAGCAAGCCGCCCCACTCTGGCGAAATAGCTTATCGGTAAATTTCTTAATATTGCCTGCTCGGGAAATAAACCCGCGTAAAGGAGGCAATGATCACCGATTGAGCGGAAGTCATCGAAGTCTGCGAACGGATTATCGTCGTGCACTTGGAACGATTGCATCGGCGAATTCGATTCGCCAAACGATGACGTCTTCAATGTCCGAAACAGTAGTCCAATTAGATATTCCTCGATCAAAGGATCGAATTCCGTGCGGGCGAGAAATTGCGCCTTGCTAAGTACGGCGCGCCAACCTGCCATTTCGGTTAAATGAATATCGATTGATTGCATACGTTACGTTAACGACCGACCGGCAAGATCCTTTAGCAATGCAACGGCTAGCCCCGCACTGCATTATCTCCAGGCGCCGCATAGGCATACGGATTGGCAAGATATATACTTCGCCCCTTCGGTAATAAGCGCAATAAAAGATGGCACTTCCGCAAAGCCCCGCTAACTCATTCCAGGCTCTGGTGTTTGAATTGCAGCAATTTTGGAGCGCACAAGGCTGCGCAATCGTGCAACCGTACGATATGGAAATGGGCGCCGGAACCTTCCATCCTGCGACGTTTTTACGCGCTATCGGCCCAGAACCCTGGCGCGCAGCCTATGTTCAACCATCACGACGTCCAACCGATGGTCGCTATGGCGAAAATCCTAATCGGCTGCAGCACTATTTCCAGTTTCAAGTACTACTCAAGCCGTCACCGGAAAACTTACAGGACTTGTACCTCGAATCTCTTCGCTCGCTCGGCATTGATCCGTTGGTGCACGACATTCGATTCGTTGAAGACAATTGGGAGTCACCGACGCTCGGTGCGTGGGGACTCGGCTGGGAAGTGTGGCTAAACGGCATGGAAATAACGCAATTTACTTATTTCCAACAGGTTGGCGGCCTAGATTGCCGTCCCGTATCTGGCGAGATCACCTACGGCTTGGAACGCATTGCGATGTACCTTCAAGGCGTAGATTCCGTCTATGATCTAATTTGGACGGCGGCTGGCAAAAACTCTGTAAGTTACGGCGACATTTATCATCAGAACGAAGTTGAGATGTCGGCGTTTAATTTTGAGCACGCCGACGTTGAAACACTATTTCAACGGTTCGATGCTTGCGAATCGGAAGCGCAAAAAATGATCGAACTCGGTTTGCCCCTGCCCGCCTATGAGATGATGGTCCAGGCATCACACACGTTTAACTTACTGGATGCGCGGCGCGCTATTTCAGTGACTGAACGACAGCGCTACATCCTTCGCGTCAGAACGCTCGCCCGCGCAATCGCAGAATCTTACTATGCGGCCAGAGAATCGTTGGGTTTCCCGCTGGTCGCGAAAAGCGCCACTGTCGAGGGTGCGGCATGAGTACTCATGCCGATCTGCTTATCGAAATAGGGACTGAAGAGTTACCGCCTAAAGCGTTGCTCAAGCTATCGACTGAATTCCAATCCGAAATTGAAAAACGCCTAACGGCCAACGGACTTCAGTTCACGGCGGCAGAATCTTATGCCACGCCACGCCGCCTTGCAGTAAAAGTACTCGCACTCGCAACCAGCCAAGCGGACCAAGAAGTAACGCGGCGTGGACCTGCGCTTGCCGCTGCTTTTGATCCGGACGGTAATCCCACCAAAGCGGCTTTAGGTTTTGCGCGTTCTTGCGGGATTGAGGTTACAGCCTTGAGCCAAACAACGACCGACAAAGGCGAATGGCTGAGCTTCGCAGCTAAAATTGATGGTCAACCAGCTTCGGCGTTAGTACCAGACATCATTAGTCAGTCGCTGGCCGCGTTACCGATCCCAAAGCGAATGCGCTGGGGAACCAGTGAAGTCGAATTTGTGCGACCGGTACACTGGGTCGTTGCGCTACTCGGCGCCGAAACTATTGAAACCACGATATTGGGCATTGCGAGCGGCACGACCACACGCGGCCACCGGTTTCACAGCAATGAGCCTTTGGCGCTGCAATCGGCGGATGACTATCCGGCGATATTGGAAACCCAGGGTTATGTGCTAGCGAATTTTACGACGCGACGCGACGTGATCGCTACTCGTAGTCAGAAGCTGGCGAAAGAAGCCGGCGCAATCGCGATCATTGATGCGAAACTCCTGGAAGAGGTCACAGCGTTAGTCGAGTGGCCAGTACCGATATGCGGTAGCTTCGAGCCACATTTTCTCGAATTGCCACGTGAAGTTTTGATCGCGAGCATGCAGGACCATCAGAAATATTTCCCACTGGAATCGAACGACGGCAAGCTAACTAATAAATTCATCACCGTGTGCAATATTGATAGCACAGATCCGAATGCAGTTCGTTCCGGCAACGAGAAAGTCATCCGCCCGAGATTAAGCGACGCTGCCTTTTTTTGGGATCAAGACCGCAAATCGCGACTCGATGAACGGATTGAACGGCTTAACTCAGTTGTGTTCGAAAAACGCCTCGGTAGTGTCGGCGACAAATCACATAGGGTTGCTCATCTAGCGAGAAACTTAGCTCAAACTTTCTCGGCCGACGCCAAACATGCGTCGCGCGCAGCGGCTCTGTCGCGCTGCGATTTGTTGACCGACATGGTCGGCGAATTTCCAGAATTGCAGGGCACCATGGGCGGCTACTATGCGGCACATGATGGTGATCCGTCGGAAGTCTCCCAGGCGCTTGGCGAGTTCTATCTGCCTAGATTCGCTGGTGACTCAATCCCGGCGAGCGCTACCGGCCGTTGCATTGCGTTTGCGGACAAACTCGACACCTTAGTTGGGATTTTCGCGATAGGCGGGGCCCCGACCGGCGATAAAGATCCGTTTGCACTACGCCGCGCCGCGCTTGGGTGTATCCGCATCGCGATAGAATCGAAGACCCCGATCAGTCTTAACGACTGCCTGACCCAAGCTTGTGAGGGAATTGCCAACGTTATCGATAGCGATGATGTCGCCGCACCCGTGCGGAAGTTTATGCTCGACCGTCTGCGCGGGTATTTCGTCGAAAAGAACATCGAAACATCGACCGTTGAGGCCGTTCTCGCCGTGAATTCGGACGATCCCTTCGATATTCAACAGCGAATTGAAGCCGTATCTGCATTCCGGAAGCTACCCGAATCAAATGCGCTCGCTGCAGCGAATAAACGTATCGCGAATATTTTGCGAAAAAACAAAATCAGTGAAAGTGGCGTAATCAACCGAAGCTTACTTCAAGATCCGGCTGAGCAAACCCTTGCGGACCGAATCGTTACTATCTCTGATACGGCGCAGGCGTTGTTTGAGAAACGAGATTACGCAAGCTATCTAAAGACACTCTCTGAACTAAACGGTCCGATAGACCAATTCTTCGACGAAGTAATGGTTATGTGCGATGACGAGACTTTACGTACCAATCGAATTGCAGTGCTGAATCGTATTCGCGAACTGTTTACTCAAGTCGCCGACATCGCCCGCCTCAATGATTAGCCGCTGAGCACCGCGTGGTGCGTTTGTTAATTCTTGATCGCGATGGCGTCATCAACGAGGAATCCGCTCAGTTCATCAAGTCGCCTGCTGAATGGAAGCCGATTTCGGGCAGTCTAGAGGCTATCGCGAACGCCTACCAATTCGGATTTACAATTGTCGTCGTATCTAACCAATCGGGCCTATCTCGAGGCCTTTTCAACATTGACCAATTGAACAAAATTCACGCTCTGATGATAGCTGAGGTAGCTAAACTAGGCGGCCGCATCGAGGCCGTATTTTTCTGTCCGCATGGGCCAGACGACGGCTGCCAATGTCGAAAACCCAATCCAGGCTTGCTGCTAAATGTCGGCGAACGATTGAACGTAAACCTTAAGCAAGCGACGTTTATTGGCGATCGCGCCAGTGATATCGAGGCGGGCAAGTCGGTAGGCGCCAAGATGGTTTTAGTTGAGACCGGCCGCGGAACCGACACTAAAGCGTCATTGCAGCCAGATTCCGATTTGCTGATCTGCAAGGACCTTGCGGAGGCTGTTGACTGGGCGCGGCGGCTGTCGTGAAACCGATCTTTCGCGCGTTAATGTTCTATACGGCTCTGCTACCGGTGACGGTGATTTTCTGCCTAGTTAGCTTCCTGATTCTGCCGTTAAGCCGGCGGGTCCGATATCGTATTGTCACCCAATGGTCCGCTTTCGCGTTGTGGTTGTTGAGGGTGACCTGCGGGTTAAGCGCACATATTAGCGGCATCGAGAATATCCCGACAGAACCCTGTGTCATTTTTTGCAAGCATCAATCCGCATGGGAGACCTTAGCACTTCAATTCATCTTTCCGGCCCACGTTCAGGTAGTGAAACGAGAGTTGTTGTTCGTGCCATTCTTCGGTTGGGGTTTGGCCAGCCTTAACCCGATAGCGATCGATCGATCGGCGGGTGCGAAGGCGCTACGGCAGGTATTGCGGACCGGCAAGGAAAGAATCGACGATGGATGGTCCGTGCTCCTGTTTCCCGAAGGTACGCGTACGACCCCGGGCGAGGCCGGCAAGTATTTACCGAGTGCCGCCGCCCTAGCGATTCGCTCGAAATGCACACTGGTGCCGGTCGCCCATAACGCCGGTGTGTTTTGGTCACGCGATGCCCTGGAGAAGCACCCCGGCGAGATTCAACTAGTCATCGGACCGGCGCTGAGTAGCACAGACAAATCCGCCGCCGAACTAACTGCCGAGGGGCAAAATTGGATCGAAACCGAGTGCCAAAAATTGCCGTTGCACCGCAACTGATCGTCACCGCACTGCATCCGGAGTTAAACTCTGTTAACTCGCCGCACGGCGTAGCATCGGCGGCACGAATAACAAGTGAGAAGAAGATTGACACCATGACAAAAATTACCACTTCTCGGTTTCCATTGGCACGTCCTCGGCGAATGCGAGCCTCAGCGTTTTCACGCCGCATGATGCGCGAGACGACATTAAGCCTAGACGACTTAATCTGCCCGATGTTTGTTCGCGAAGGTCGCGGCGAGCGCGAGGCGATCGCGAGCATGCCCGGGGTTGAGCGTCTTTCAATTGATCTACTAGCCGCGCGGGCGGCGCAACTCTTCGATCTCGGGATCCCCGCGGTCGCGGTTTTCCCAGTCACGCCGCAGAACCTAAAAACTGACGACGGTCGCGAAGCCTATAACCCGGATGGCCTCGCACAGCGCGCGATCGCGGAAATTAAATCTCGCGTGCCTGAATTAGGCATCATTACCGACGTAGCGCTGGATCCATTTACGACGCATGGCCACGATGGCGTGTTAGACGACACCGGCTATGTTGAGAACGATGCTTCGTTAGACATCTTGGTGAAACAAGCCTTATCGCAAGCCCGTGCAGGAGTGGATGTCGTGGCGCCATCAGACATGATGGACGGGCGGGTCGGCGCAATTCGACAGGCCTTGGAGTCGCAGGGTTTCCCGAACGTAAAAATTCTCGCCTACTCGGCGAAGTACGCCTCAGCATTCTACGGTCCATTTCGTGATGCTGTCGGCTCCGCTGCCAACTTAGGCCAGGGCGGCAAAAAGACCTACCAAATGGACTACGGCAATAGCGCCGAAGCACTACGCGAAGTCGCGCTCGACATTGAAGAAGGCGCAGACATGGTCATGGTGAAACCAGGTATGCCGTACTTAGATGTCATCCGGCAAGTCAAAGATACGTTTAATATGCCCACGTTTGTCTACCAGGTGAGTGGTGAATACGCGATGCTAAAAGCCGCTATTCAAGCCGGTTGGCTAGACGAAGCTAGCGTCGTCATGGAGACCCTGAGCGGATTCAAGCGCGCGGGCGCAGATGGTGTATTAACCTACTTTGCGCCATACGCTGCAGAACAATTGAACGCTTAGCGGACACTGAATTCGTGCCAATTGCGCGGTCCGAACTTTAAACGTCCATCGCGAGTTCTTTGATTTTACGAGTCAGGGTATTTCGACCCCAACCCAATAATCGTGCAGCATCTTGCCGACGACCACCAGTATGCGTGAGCGCGACGGTGATCATGATGCGTTCGAAGCGAGGTACTGATTCCTCTAAAATCGGCACGTCTTTTGTGAGTACATAACGCTCTGCCCATTTCGTTAGGCTGGCCTCCCAATTCTCACCCGAATTAATTTCGTCATCTTGAGCTGCTAGCAATTCCGGCGGTAAGTCTTCGATGTCAATCTCTTGCGCTGGGGCCATGATGGTGGCGCGTCGACAAACGTTTTCCAATTGACGGACGTTGCCAGGCCAGCTGTAGGCTTCGAACAATGCTGAGGCCGCCGGGCGCAGGCGCTTAGACTCAATATCCAACTCGCGCGCGATCACCTGGAGAAAATGCTGGGCCAATTCGGCGATGTCTTCGACCCTCTCGCGAAGCGCAGGAAGCTGAAGGCGAATGACGTTAAGACGATGATATAAATCTTCGCGAAAAGTACCTTCTTTGACACGTTCATCGAGGTCTTGATGCGTTGCGGCGATAACTCTGACATCAACTTTGACTGTTTGATGTCCTCCGACTCGAAAAAACTCTCCGTCGGCTAGAACCCTTAATAGTCGGGTTTGTAGTGCCGCGGGCATGTCCCCTATCTCATCAAGAAAAAGCGTCCCTGTGTGGGCCTGCTCGAAATGTCCTAAGCGCTGGGCAGCAGCGCCAGTGAACGCGCCTTTTTCATGACCGAATAACTCAGACTCCAAAAGCTCACTAGGGATTGCGGCAGTATTAATTGCGACAAATGGTTTCGCACTGCGCGGCGAATGCCGATGTAATGCCTGAGCGACCAATTCTTTGCCGGTCCCTGAGGCTCCGGTTAGAAGCACGGTCATATTCGATTTTGACAGACGACCAATGGCCCGAAATACCTCTTGCATTGCGGGCGCGGAGCCGATGATCGCGGAGGCGATTTCGGCATCGGCCGGTGGCGCTCCGGCCGTTGTCTCCTGTGGAGTATTTTTGGCCGCCCGTCGAACAATCGCGACCGCATCATCCACATCGAAAGGTTTTGGCAAATACTCGAACGCACCACCTTGAAACGCCGCCACCGCGCGATCGAGATCGGCATAGGCCGTCATGATGATCACAGGCAGATCTGGGTAAAGCGCGTTCACGTGCTCCAGTAGTTGCAAACCATCCGTACCGGGCATCCGAATATCAGTGATGATCGCATCTGGCTCAAACGAGCGGAGTTTAACAATGACTTTGTCTGCTGCATCGAAGCTCTGCGTTTTAATATCCGCTTGTGCAAGCGCGCGCTCCAACACCCAACGAATCGCGTGATCGTCGTCAACGATCCAAACTTCCTGTTGATGATTCATTTTTTAACCTCAATCGGTAACCAGGCGGTAAATTTCGTATTCCCAGGTTCGCTCTTAAATCCAATCAATCCGCCTTGACGGTTAATTATTGACTGTGCTAACGGTAAGCCTAATCCCGTGCCATCGGCATGTCCTGTCACCATAGGGTAGAAAATTCGATCGGCAATGTCGGGCGCCACACCCGAACCAGTGTCAATCACGTCGATTCGCATGACCGCGCGATGGACCGTTTCCCCGATAGTGAATTTTCGTTGTGCGCGGGTCCGAACGGTAATACTCCCGTCGCAGCCTTCGATTGCGCGAACGGCGTTACGCACTAAATTAAGAAACGCTTGAATCAGCTGATCCGCATCACCTTCAATTTCTGGCAAGCTCGGGTCATAGTCCCGGTTGATTGCGATCGCGCTGGTGTGCTCAACCTCCACAAGCCTTCGAACTCGCTCTAATACCTCGTGAATATTGACCGCCTGCTTTACTAGCACCTCTTGTGAACCGAGCATCCTATCAACGAGCGCGCGCAGGCGGTCCGCTTCGCCGATGATAATCTGGGTATATTCAGCTTGGTTCTGATCGTCCAGTTCGCGCTCCAACAATTGAGCAGCCCCTCGAATGCCACCTAAGGGATTTTTAACTTCGTGGGCGATACCGCGCATAAGATCCGTAGTCGCCTGACTTTGCAGAATCATCATTTCTTCGACCTTGATGCGCTGGTGTCGCTCGACACTGGCCAACTCAATCACGACTTTTATCGAGCCATCTTCTTGCTCGACCCACGGAGAAATTGTGCAATCGACGATTTCGCGATTCAGGTTTAGTAGCGTCAGCTCCAGATCTCGCTGCGTAAACGAGCGTCGATCGGCGACCATTCGACCAACAATTTGAACCAGTTCTGGAGGCCCGATGATGATTTCATTCAATGCTAAGCCAATAAGTTTCCTGGCACTTAAGGCGAGCAAGGCCTCGGCCGCAGCATTAACTGCCTTGACGCGCAATTGTTCGTCCGTAACGATGATCGCTGTCGCAACGACGTCGAATAGTTTGCCTAGATTTACGTCGGTGAGCTGTCGTTTCTTACTCATATCGCACCATTATGGTGCATTTGTACGTGCAAATCTTGCGCCGCCTTTGTAAGGTTGCCGCTCAGGCCTTTGAACGGCCACCGCTAGTCAACAAATTGGGGTTTCGGTGAGAACAATTTCTCGTCGACGTTACTATTATCCAGAGCAAGATTCGGACCAGGAATGATCAATCGCGCAAGCTTGTGAGAATTCGACCAACGAAATCTCGATATTGCCGATCGCGGGATCTGGCCGTGGCGTAGACGTAGTTTCGCGAGCGAAAACCTACTCAAGTAGCATTATGGATAGGATCGGAATCGCGCCTGTGGAAGCCGCCGGTGGCGCTCAATGGGAGGGTGATATTGCGCCGTGCGGGCTATGAACCGCGGTTGGTGACAGATTGTTTATGTAAGAAAAAAGTGGATATCGGCGAGCGTTCGATCACCTGTCCGTCTGATCCAACAATCACGGCCTGCAACCGATGTTCCCCTCGGTCGACATCGTCTAGCTTAAATCGCGTCTGTCGGCCGGGACTGGCGAGGCTGCTACCGTCAACGAACAATTGCAATTGATGCCCGAACCCGAGCTGTAGCGCCGGCCTGATACTAACGGAAACGTCGATATTAACGCGACCGTTTTTTCGAAAACTTTGCTCGTTTGACGGGCTAGTAATAGTAATTGAGTCGTATTTCGCTGGCTCGCGCTTTTTAATCGGATCGCTAAGCGAACGAGTGATACGTTCAGACGGCACCGTCATGATTTCGCCGACTTCGATTCGTTCTGCGCCTCGCCGAGGCATGTCGGAAAAGAAAATGTTTCCATCGTCGTCTTCCCAGCGATAGATATCTGCTGCAAGGCTCTGCAGTGAAACTAGTACGAGCATCAATGCGATAGAAAGTCTGTTCATATCCCCAGCATAGACAACGCACTTGCGGGCGACAAGTGCTATCGCTCAACGAGTAGACAATAAAAGCCCTCGCAATATGGAGGGCTCTTCAAACTCGTTGGGACGCTAAACGCTATAATACATGTCGTACTCGATCGGATGAGTGCTCATCCTCAAGGCCGTCACTTCTTCCATCTTCAGCGCGATGTAAGCATCGATACACTCGTCCGAGAAAACCCCGCCTGTCGTCAAAAACGCGCGATCGCCATCCAAGGCCTCGAGCGCTTGGTCAAGCGAATTGCACACAGTCGGAATGCCTTTCTCCTCTTCCGGAGACAAGTCGTAAAGATCTTTATCCATCGCCGAACCCGGATCGATTTTGTTTTTTATGCCGTCCAAACCTGCCATTAACATTACCGCAAACGTAAAGTAAGGATTACCAGCTGAATCAGGGAATCGTACTTCGATACGTCTGCCTTTCGGGTTAGAGACCCACGGGATGCGGATCGACGCAGAACGATTGCGTGCCGAGTACGCAAGAAACGTCGGTGCTTCGAATCCAGGAACAAGACGCTTGTAGCTATTCGTCGAGCTGTTGGCAAACGCATTAATCGCGCGCGCGTGCTTTATGATCCCACCGATATAGTGCAGAGCAGATTCGGACAGACCGCCGTAGCCGTCACCGGCAAAAATATTGTCGCCGTCTTTGGCTAAGGATTGGTGAACGTGCATGCCGCTACCGTTATCGCCAACCAAAGGTTTTGGCATAAACGTCGCCGTCTTGCCAAAGGTATGGGCGACGTTGTGGACAGCATATTTCAATATTTGTAGCGTATCGGCGCGGCGCACCAACGTATCGAAACGGGTACCAATTTCGCACTGGCCAGCTGTCGCAACTTCGTGGTGGTGGACTTCGACCGGCACGCCCATTTGTTCCGCGACCAGACACATCGCAGAACGCACATCCTGTAATGAATCGACTGGCGGCACCGGAAAGTACCCGCCTTTAACCCCGGGGCGGTGCCCGATGTTACCGTCTTCGAAAACCTTGTCCGAATTCCAGGAGCTTTCGTCTGAGTCAACTTCAAAATAGGCGCCACGCATATCGACGCTCCAGCGTACGTCGTCGAATACGAAAAATTCGGGCTCTGGTCCAAAGAACGCCGTGTCGGCTATACCTGTGGACGCAAGATACGCCTCGGCACGCTTGGCCAAAGATCGCGGGCATCGGTCGTAACCGAGTCCGGTAGTCGGCTCAACAACGTCGCAGCGGAGGTTAAGGGTTGTTTCTTCAAAAAACGGATCCATCACTGCGGTCGAGGTATCCGGCATCAAAATCATGTCTGACTCGTTAATCCCTTTCCAGCCGGCGATCGAAGAACCATCAAACATCTTACCGTCTTCAAGCAGCTCATCGTCGCAAATGGCAGCGGGAACGGTGAGATGCTGCTCTTTCCCTTTGGTATCGGTAAATCGTAGATCAACGAACAGGGCATCGTTGTCTTTTATCATTTTTTGGATATCTTCAACTGACATTTTCGGTCTCCTTCAACACGTCGGCCATTACATTTTGACAATAAATTTCGTTAAGTTCGTTCGTAAAAAACCCGAGGGTTCCAGTGGGCGTAAATTCTATGCCTGTTCTCCCTGCAGTAAACGTGCCAGCGGTTATGCGCCGTTGGCGCGCATCTCTGGCGAATGCCAAGCGGATGATAGCCCCAATTTAGTGCGCGGGTCGAAATTACGCACTTTACTTGGGCGTTTCGCTGGCGGGCAATCGAAACTCGCCGGCAAATAACTGTTCGACAGTTTCTCGTTGCCGAACGACGTGCACTGCGCCGCGATCGACCAATATTTCCGCCGCTCTTGGTCGGGCATTGTAACTTGAGGACATCACGAACGCGTACGCCCCGCAATCCATCAAGCCAATCAGATCGCCGCTTGTCACACCCAATTCACGATCCCGCGCCAGAAAGTCCGCCGTTTCACAAACCGGTCCGACCAAATCCATCGCCTGCAGCTTGCGACCGGATCGCAATGGCAAAACATCGTGATGTGCCTGATACAGCGCGGGACGAATCAAATCGGTCATAGCGGCGTCGCATATTGCGAACAGTTTCGTGGGTGTCTGCTTCATATGCACCACACGACTGACTAGGACTCCGGCTTCGCCGACGACGGAACGTCCGGGCTCGATGATAATTTCGTAGCGCGGATCTATGACTTCGCAAATTGCTCCAACGTATTTGTCTATCGTTGGCGGCTCTTCGCTACCGTAGGCGATGCCGAGCCCGCCGCCAATATCGATGTGTTCAACATCGACCCCGTCAGCGGATAACGCGCTCACAAGCACCATGACCCGGCGTGCCGCATCGACGATCGGTTCGATTGTCGTTAACTGCGAGCCAATATGGCACGCAACACCCACAATTTTTAAGCCCTTGCGGTTGGCGGCGCGTCGATACACCTCACGCGCCTGGTCCATTGGAACGCCGAATTTATTTTCGTTTAATCCGGTTGCGATATACGGGTGCGTCTTTGCATCTACATCCGGATTAACCCTGACAGCAATCGGTGCCTGCGTGCCGAGCGACTCGGCGATGTCCGCAAGCAGATCCAATTCGTCGATCGATTCAACGTTAAAGCAGGCGATTCCTGCGGCCAGCGCCTGCTCCATTTCGTATCGGGTTTTACCCACGCCAGCAAATGTTACAGTGCGCAGATCCCCGCCTGCAGCACGCACTCGCGCTAATTCTCCGTAGGAAACAATATCGAACGCGGAGCCAAGCTGAGCCAATATATCGAGCACGGCTAGATTGCCGTTCGCCTTTACAGCATAACAAATTCGATGCTGACGATCGCCAAATGCGTCTTGGTACGCACGAAAATTTGCTTCAATAATAGCGCGCGAATAGACGAAACATGGCGTTCCATGAGCTTCCGCAATTGCCGACAGGTCGACGTCTTCGGCGTGCAGCCGGCCTTCTTTATACGCAAAGGACATAATCGCAATTATTAGGGGCTAATGAATCTCGACGGGGTGCGATCCGGGAGATATAAATCACCCTTTTGCCCGCATCCGATTAGTAACACCCCTATCAGGCATAGGCCGAGCGCTGCGCGTAATCTAAATTGGTATTGGCTCGACATGTGGGTGGTCCTTGGCTCCAGACGCATCTGATTCACGACCACGAGGGACTCTATACACGTCTGCTCACGATCGGAAGAAATCGCCCCACCTAGCGGCAGCCGCTTTGGAGATGCCTACGTCATCAAATTGGTCGACCCGGCGGTTAACGCGCGGGCCGCGATATGATACGGTTTTCAACCGTCGAATCCACTATTTATTTGTCCTTGTCAGATGCCTACTAATACACCACTCCAATTAATCTCGATCGAACCACCCGGACCCGTCAGTGCCAGTGTCATTTGGTTACACGGCCTCGGCGCCGACGGCCACGACTTCGAGCCAATCATTCCAGAACTTGGTCTTGCAGAAAATCACGGGGTTCGATTTATATTTCCGCACGCCCCCATCCGGCCAATCACTATCAATGGCGGGATGGAGATGCGCGCTTGGTACGACATTGCAGATCAAGGGCTCGATCGCAAAACAGACGAAGCGGGCATCCGCGAATCCGCAACCGCGATAGCCGTGCTTCTGGACGGGCAACTTCGTGAAGGGATCGAGAGTACGCGGATGGTGCTCGCCGGGTTTTCACAGGGCGGCGCCATTGCGCTGCACCTGGGATTACGATACCCGCACCGACTCGCCGGAATTCTAGCGTTGTCGACATATTTGCCTTTAGGTGAAACCGTCGCCGCTGAATCCGCCGCGATGCAGCGTAATCTGCCGATTTTCGTCGGCCACGGCAAGCAGGATCCGATGGTCCCAGAAGCGCTCGGTTCACGCAGTGCCCAAACGCTAACGGATGCCGGCTATGAGGTAGAATATAAGACCTACGCAATGCAGCATTCGGTCTCGCCGGAAGAGATTCGCGACGTATCGACATGGCTTCAGGCGAGATTATGAAGAAACTTAGGCACTTTGACGACATAGCGTGACGAACGGCGGTGTGCACGTACGCCATCGCAGCCGGCCAAGCCCGCCGATCCGTTCGATTCGAAAGCCGAATTGAAATTCGCCTCGAGGGCCGACTTACTGGTTGCAATGTTCGAATAGTTCGGCACAGAATGTGCACTTCCCAGCCATTTCAGGAGCAAATTCATTCCATGAGCGACAATATTGTTTACGTCACCGACGACTCTTTCGACGACGATGTGATCCAGTCTACGAAACCTGTGCTAGTTGATTACTGGGCGGAATGGTGCGGGCCCTGCAAGATGATTGGCCCCATCCTCGAAGAAGTCTCTGGCGAATACGACGCTAAACTGACCATCGCGAAACTCGATGTCGATGCCAATCAAGGAACATCGATGAAATACGGAGTTCGCGGGGTGCCAACGCTGATGCTATTCAAGGAAGGTAGCGTAGTTGCCACGCATGTTGGGGCTCTATCAAAATCTCAATTGACAGCATTTATCGATAGCAACATTTAGGTCGTTATAGCACGCGACAATCTGACGATCCACGGACTCCAGCCGGGTAAAGATAATAACTGGACGCCACCAGGCCTGCGTGCTATGTTTTGGCCGTAGCGCAGATCAAAACCTTTCCCGGCGCTCCTTCATACCAACAAAAATTTCACATCTTTCAACTGCCGAGCGCAACCCCGCTCGCGATATCAGTACAAACCAACCACATGATGAATCTCACGGAACTTAAGCAAAAACCGGCCTCCGAACTCGTTAAACTAGCCGACTCAATGGGCCTAGATGGCGTCGGCCGCGCCCGAAAGCAGGAAGTTATTTTCGGCATCCTAAAAGCACACGCAAAAAAAGGTGAAGATATTTCCGGCGACGGAGTCCTCGAAATTCTTCAGGACGGTTTTGGGTTTTTAAGATCTGCCGATTGTTCTTACCTCGCAGGCCCAGACGATATCTATGTTTCGCCCAGCCAAATTAGACGCTTTAACTTGCGCACCGGCGATACCATTTCGGGAAAAATACGTCCGCCTAAAGATGGCGAGCGGTATTTCGCTTTGTTAAAAGTCGGCGAAATAAATTTCGAGCCGCCGGAAAATGCGAAAAATAAAGTCCTATTTGAAAATCTCACGCCGCTGTTCGCCGACGAGCGGCTGACATTAGAGCTAGGCAACGGCAGCACCGAAGACCTTACGCCGCGCGTCATAGACATGACGGCGCCAATTGGCAAAGGCCAGCGTGGACTCGTCATATCACCGCCGAAAGCGGGCAAAACGATGATGCTAGAAAGCATCGCGCACTCTATGGAAGCGAACAATCCGGACTGTTACTTCATCGTACTGCTCATCGACGAAAGACCAGAAGAAGTTACTGAAATGCAACGCGCAGTGAAAGGCGAAGTGATTAGCAGTACCTTCGACGAACCTGCGAGCCGTCACGTACAGGTCGCTGAGATGGTGATCGAAAAGGCGAAACGACTCGTTGAACACAAGCGCGACGTGGTTATTCTGCTCGACTCGATTACGCGCTTGGCGCGTGCTTACAACACTGTTGTGCCGTCATCCGGAAAAGTCCTTACTGGCGGCGTAGACGCAAACGCATTACAACGTCCGAAACGTTTTTTTGGGGCGGCGCGCAACATCGAAGAAGGTGGCAGCCTGACAATCATTGCCACTGCGCTCGTCGATACGGGGTCCCGCATGGACGACGTAATCTACGAAGAATTCAAGGGCACTGGCAATATGGAGATCCACCTGGATCGTAAGATTGCCGAGAAGCGAATTTTTCCGGCCGTAAATATCAACCGTTCTGGCACACGTCGTGAAGAACGCCTTACCAAGCCCGATGAATTACAACGCATCTGGATCTTGCGCAAACTTCTTCACCCAATGGAAGAAATCGCGGCGATGGAGTTCCTTTTGGAACGACTGAAAGCAACGAAGAACAACGCCGAGTTTTTCGATTCTATGAAGCGTTAGCCAGTCAAGGAGCCGCTGTGCTCCTGTCAGCCAGGTGCCTTTAGCTATGCGGCGAGGCGCTCGCCAACTTCACAGAGCATTAAATCTAGCTCCGCCGCAGCGCAAATACCGCGCGATTGCTCTCGCGAACGATGTCTCCGGATCGCAACGGAAACGCACCGCTCTTACGATCTTCAAAATAAAACTTTAACGTATGTAAGATTGTCGGAAAGGCGAGGTTATCCCACGGGATTTCATCTTCACTATATAACGCGCACTCGAGGCTTTCCTCGCCCGGCGAGAAATCTAAATCGACGAGATTTCCACGAAACATCATATAGACCTGATTCGTGTGGGGAATATTCAGAACTGTATACAGATCAATGATATCGACTCTTGCATTCGCCTCTTCTAGTGTTTCGCGAAGCGCTGCTTCGAGGGTTGTTTCTGCGTTCTCCATGAACCCCGCAGGTAACGTCCAATAGCCGTGGCGTGGCTCGATCGCGCGCTTGCAGAGCAGTACTTTGCCATCCCATTCGACAACACAGCCGGCGACGATCTTAGGGTTTTGATAGAAAATCATGTCGCAGGCCGAGCATATATGCCGGGGGCGATTATCGCCTGCTGGTATCGACCAGTTCAGTTCATTCGAACCGCAATCACTACAAAATTTCACGCCGGCCTGCCTCTGGTTAAGGGAAGATATCCTCTAAGTATACCCAAACATTGTCGAGCATTTTAGGTTGAGCCAAGGCGTTGGGATGCAAACCGTCATTTTGCATCAGAGACCGATCCAAAACGACATTGCGTAGGAAGAATGGCACCAACCGTAATTCATGGGTTTGTTCAAGTCGTGCATAGAGCTGATCAAATTGCGTGGCATAGCCTGGTCCGTAATTCGGTGGCACGCGCATTTCTAATAATAAGATCATTGCGCCCGTTGCATCGATGAGATCCAACATTTTACGGAAGTTTCGCTCGATATCTGGGATCGCGATACCGCGCAAACCGTCATTCGCTCCAAGTTCAAGAACGACAATTTTTGGCGCATGGGTTCGTAACAAAGTCGGCAACCGAGCCAGGCCGCCGCGGCTCGTATCGCCGCTGATGCTCGCGTTCTCAACTCGGTCGTCGTAGCCTTTTTCTGCTAAGCGCTGCTGCAATAATTCTGGCCACGCGGCGGATAACGGAATCCCGTAACCTGCGCTCAAGCTATCACCCACAACGAGCACCACGTCGTTGCTCGTAGCCGACCCTACGGCCGGCACAATCAGCCATAATAGACAGATGGTAGCGGAAAATCTTAGCGCGGCAATTGTCGTCGAAAACATGTCGAAATCTTACCCCACGAGTGATGGGCCAATAGAAGTCCTAGATGATATCAACTTTCGTGCGCAACAATCGGAGTCTGTCGCCATCGTCGGCGTATCCGGCTCAGGCAAATCAACTTTATTAGCGCTTCTTGCTGGCCTCGATTTACCGACGCGCGGCTCCGTCACTGTCTATG
>JBLFWZ010000028.1:0-26960 GCA_047611905.1 Gammaproteobacteria bacterium
AAGCCCACGATGACTCCAAGTAACGGCGCATACGACAAACCAAGAAAGGAAAACGCTGTATAGCTGACGCTGCCAACGATAAATATTTCGTAGACCTTGCCGCGCACGTAATTACCAATCTGATCGTCCATCTCTGACCAGACTCTCTCGAGCACACTATGCTCCGTCGGTAGAAAAGCCGTGGTCCAGCCAACCAGCTGCTTTTTATCTTTCAAAAAAAAGAACACCAACACCGGCCCCAAAATAATGTAGATCAGTGCTGTCACCAAAGCAGGGATGGACGCCAAAGACATCGACAACACGTTTTGTCCGACGCCACTGATGGCAGCCCGAATGCCATTGATAAGATTATCTATCTGCACTGTATTGATGACGTTTGGATAAATTTCTGGAAGCCGCAATAGCAATTCACGACCCTCATTGATCATGCGCGGTAGTTCTTGCACGAAATTCGTCACTTGTCCGGATAATATCGGCATTACGCCGAGCAGCAGGAAAATTAGAACGGCAAGAAACAAAGTAAATATGATCGCAACGGCGATGAGGCGAGGAATGCGCCGTCGCTCGAGTTGATTGACCGCGCCTTCAAGTAGATACGCAATGACTATGGCTGCGAGCGCCGGGGCTAGCATGTGTCCGAAGTAAAGAATTACTACGGTACTGATCACTAACAACAGGACTAGCAAAACTGCTTGCGGGTGCGAGAAGTAACGACGGTACCAGATACTGACTATGTCAAACATTTAGTCTCGCGAGTCTCGATGCTAGTGAATTAGCCGTATTTTGAGTATATCGTTCGCGCAATATCCGCTACAACTCACCTCGACCACGTTCGCGAAGCGCTGCACGCTAAGCCCAATATAGCTAGACTAGCAGTTCGCGGGGGATGCCATGAAAATATTTGCGACATACAACATCAAGGGAGGAGTCGGCAAAACTGCCGCAGCAGTAAATCTTGCCTACTTGTCGGGCGAGAGCGGACTTCGAACCTTAGTGTGGGATCTCGATGCGCAGGGCGCAGCAACCTATTATTTTCAGGTTGCGGCGCATTTGAAAGGCGGTAGCGAGCGACTACTACGACGTAAAAAAAACCTCCCCAAAGCGGTCCGAGCTACGAACTACGAGCTCGTCGACATTATTCCGTCGGACTTCTCCCTTAGAAATCTCGATATCGATTTAGCTAACGAGAAAAACCCCGAATATCGACTTAACAAGTTGCTTGGATCTGTAAAAGATCGGTATGACGTCGTCATACTGGATTGTGCTCCGACGATATCTCTCGCATCAGAGAACATCATTAACATGGCAGATTGGCTTCTAGTTCCGCTGATACCAACTCACTTGTCGCTACGCGCTTACGAACAATTGCGCGAATTTTTTGTTACGGAAAATTTAGATCAAAATCACTTGTTACCGTTTTTCTCAATGGTCGATAAGCGCAAACGGCTCCATCGCGACCTGATTGTCGAGTTCGCAGCCTCGCATCCAGAATTGATCCGCACATACATCCCGTATCTAAGCCAGATCGAACAAATGGGCGTCCACCGCGCGCCGATCGGAGATTTCGCCAGTAAGGGCGTCGGTGGGCGGGCTTTCGATGCTTTGTGGCAAGCCGTAATGAAACGCACCGTGCTGACAGCTCGGATAGATGATCTGCCATTAGAAGATGACAATGGGCTCTGATCACCCATCTCGCGGTGGTCCGGCAGCAGCCGAACTAGTCGATAAAATTCGAATCTGGGGAGCCGAGATCGGTTTCCAACAAATCGGCATTACCGATATCGATTTATCCGAAGACGAGCGACGTCTCGACTTGTGGCTAGGCCAGCAGCGCCATGGCGAAATGGAATATATGGCGCGGCACGGAACAAAGCGCTCCCGGCCGGCAGAGTTAGTGCCGCAGACTGTCTCTGTGATCTGCGCACGCATGAACTACATGAGCGACTCGAGTGCCGAACCGTGGGGAGTTCTCGATAACCCCGAGCTCGCGTACGTATCGCGTTACGCGCTGGGCCGTGACTACCATAAGCTCATGCGCTCACGTTTAAAACGGCTTGGCAAGAAGATTAGCGCCGAGATCGATTCGTTTGGATTTCGCGTTTTTACAGACAGTGCCCCGGTGCTTGAACGCGCGTTAGCTCGCAAAGCCGGGCTTGGGTGGTTCGGTAAACATAGTAATTTGATCAGTCGCGAAGACGGGTCATGGTTTTTTCTAGGTGAAATTTATACGGATTTTTCATTGCCCGCTGACCCTCAATATGATCAAAATCATTGCGGCCGATGTGTCGCTTGTATCGACGCCTGCCCTACCCAAGCCATCGTTGCGCCCTATGAAGTCGACGCGCGGCGTTGTATTTCCTATTTAACTATCGAACTTCGCGGGGTCATACCGACGCAATATCGGTCACTCATCGGCAATCGGGTTTTCGGTTGCGACGACTGTCAGCTAGTGTGTCCCTGGAATCGATTCGCAAAGCTCAGCAGCGAAGCAGATTTCTCTCCCCGCCATGAACTCGATTCGAGTTCTCTACTCGAGTTATTTGCCTGGTCTGAATCGGATTTTAATACTCGCACTGAGGGGTCTGCGATAAGACGAATATCGTTCGAGCAATGGCAACGTAACTTAGCAGTGGCGCTCGGAAATGCTCCAACTTCGAAACTGCTGGTCGACGCACTGACGGCACAGCTAGCCAACGCGACGCCGCTTGTGGCCGAACATATCCATTGGGCGATCGCTCAGCATTCGACACAATCCTGATCATTCCAGTGCGTTTTCGCATCGCTGGGAGCACTCGCCACTGGCGAATTTCAATCACCGCATATCGATTCGATGAGTCCGATATCTTATTCAACACTTGAGTACCTCGGACCATTGCTCTTGCGTTGCGCGGTTTTAATTATTTCGTTATAGGAAACCGTGCGCAGCGTTGCTATAGCAGGTTAATTGACGGACTATTGCGGCAAAGAAAATCACGATCACCGTTCGTCGTAAACCCTGGAAACGATCCAATGGCCGACACATCCGATCTAAATCAACAAACCTATGACTGGTGTGTACGCGCCTTCGACCGGGTAAAAAACATGCTTGGTGTTCGAATAAAATTGCACCACGAGCAAGGTCAAATTGAACAAGGCGACGTGTTTCTGTTCAATCACTTCGCACGGGCCGAAACATTCATCCCACAGTACTTAATTTATCGTGAAACGGGGGCCTTTTGCCGGTCCGTTGCCGCCGCAGAATTCTTCAAGGGGAATGGGCGATTTACGCAGGTATTGCGCGACCTCGGAGCCGTGCCCAGCGACCATCCGGATCTGATGGCTTTGCTCGCCCGAGACATTCTACGTGGCCGAAAAATCGTTATTTTTCCCGAAGGGGGAATGGTCAAGGATCGGCAAGTCTTAGACGACGAAGGACAATACAGCGTATTTTCCCGATCAGCCCAATCGCGACGCAAACATCACACGGGCGCGGCGCGCCTTGCCATTGGTCTGCAGATTATTAAGTTGCGAGTACTGGAAGAACATCAGCGAAATAATTATCAATTACTAGAACAATGGTCCGAACGATTGGAACTGCCTTCCGTTGAGTCACTCGTGCTTAATGCAAACCGCCCGGTGTCTTTGGTACCGGCAAATATCACTTTCTACCCGCTACGAATTAGTGACAACATTTTACGCAAAAGCGCCGACATGCTGCATGGAAGTCTAAGTCAGCGGGCGGTCGAGGAACTTATCGTTGAGGGCAATCTTTTTTTCAAAACAACCGACATGGATATCCGACTTGGCGACCGGATCTTGCCGCTCGAATCTTGGGCATGGTGGGAACGATGGTCGGCTACGCACCTTTCGCGGCAACTCGATAATCCGCGCGATATATTCGATGGGCAATATTTACGCGCCAACGTTGTTAGAAAAACCGCGACCAAAGGTCTAAAAGCCAGCATCAACCGTCTGCGTGATCGATATATGCGGGATATTTACGGAGAAGTAACTGTAAATACGAGTCATCTTGCATCAGTAGCCCTGCTTAAATATGCGCAGAGCGGCGCCAAAACGATTACCTTGTCCGACTTAAAATTCGTGCTTTACTTAGCGATAAAATATTTACAGCGGCAACGAGACGTTCATTTGCACCGCAGTATCTGCAATCCTAGCGTCTATCTGGAACTGTTGAAATCAGACACGCCAGAGTTAATTCAATTCCTTAAATCTGCGGTCGCAGCAAAGCTTATCGAGTTAGGGGACACTGAGATAACGCTCTTGGATAAGCTTACGATCGATCATGAGTTCGATGCTGTACGCCTAGAAAATCCCGTCGAGGTCTATGCCAACGAAATTGAACCTGTGGTTGAAGTCGATCGTGCTGTGGACGCCGCGTTAGCCGATAGTGGCAATCTCACACCGGCCGAACTCGCAAAACTGAGTTTCGACGATGAGTTAGTGGCACTTGAGTGGGACCGTATGTTGTTCGACAAGCCACAACACCTGGAGATCAATCGACGAGAAACTGCGACGGCCGATCCCAGTCCCTTTTTTCTCGAACCGGAAAACGGATCTGGACAAGGAGTGCTACTTATCCATGGTTTTCTCGCCTCTCCGGCCGAAGTGCGCGCGATGGGCGATCGGCTTACGGGATCGGGTTACACCGTTTTAGGCGTGCGACTCAAAGGCCATGGCACGTCGCCGTGGGACTTGCGCGAGCGCAGCTGGCAAGATTGGTATGCCTCCGTGGATCGGGGGTTCGATACGCTGCGTGGGATTTGTGCAAATGTGTCAGTGCTTGGCTTTTCGACGGGCGGCGCGCTCGCGCTGCTATTAGCCGCTCGACGCCCTACAGAGATACTTTCGGTGCTCTCAGTTTGCGCCCCGATCAAGTTTCGAAACAAAAATCTGCGCTTTGTCCCGCTGATGTATGGCGCAAATAAGGTGGTGCGTTGGTTGTCCAAATATGAAGGTGTCATTCCGTTTCGACCAAATGAATCGGAACACCCGCATATAAATTATCGCAATATCCCGATTCGCGGATTGTACGAATTAACACGGATGGTCGCACAACTTAAGAACGAACTCGAGCAGGTGTCCTGTCCGGTGTGCATCGTCCAATCGACTGAAGACACAGTCGTCGATCCGGTTAGTGCCACGATCGCTTTCAAACTCGTGAATACAGAAGAAAAGGAGATTCATATGATTGAATCAGCACGTCACGGCATCCTCAATGAAAACATTGGCGGAACGCACGAATTATTGATCGACTTTCTTCGACGCATTGACGAACCGCTAAAGGACGAAGCAAAGGACGTTGTCTAGTAGAACCACCCTTGCTGCTTTTACGTTTAAGCTAGTCGGCGCCGTTTTGCTCAAGGACCACCGGGCGCGGCATTGGGATAGCGGCGCCGAACCGCGACACCAGGAGTAATCCGCTCAAGCCATCCGCGGAGGCGTTTGGCGATAATGTCTTCGTATCCGCTAAAACTCGCATCGGCTCCATCGATCGTTATTAGATCGACACGATTAGCACGACGACGAGTTTTTGCTGCGCGCGTTTGGTGCTTAATCAAGGCTTGATGATCTCTAGTTCCGACGATATCGAGTACTGGGATGTCAGTGCCGGTTAAATCCTCGTCCCACATGCCGAGGCCAACGGCCGCTACGACACCAGCAGGCGAGCTTTTCGTGATGAATTGAATAGCAGTATTTGCGCCGCCTGCGTCGCCAACAACAATGATATTTTCGATACCTTGACGCCGAACATACTCTACAGCGGAGTTTAAACGCAGATGCGCACGTTCCTCGGGCACGCTCGTAGATGCTGCGTTATTCGCGATCGGCTGTATTGAAAGTGATGTCCAGCCCGAACTGGCAGCACCCTCGGCGATGACACGATGAACGCGCGAGTTATCTACGACGAGTCCGTTCGCCGTGTTGATTATAATTGCGCCGTTCGGGGGTTGAATTTCAGATTCGCGATAGACTGCTAAAAATTCCTCGGCCGGGGCCACAAGCCACATGATTTCTGCACCCGCTAATATCAATTCCAGTCGGCCGGCGATTGCCTGTTCGGTTGCATTCCTAGACGGTGTCTCGATCGGGGGTGGCACGATCGAAGGCGGCGTCGGCGCGACGCCGGCCGATTGGGCATCTGGAGCCGCGCGCGCCATCGGCGGCACGCACAGCAATGCGAGGTAGAGGACAAGGCACGACAAATAATCTGCATGAGCAAGGATCGACTTCATTAATCGGCTTATCGGCAGCGCAGCGCCAATCCGTAGTCACGTTATCTATGCACCCAACGTGGTCTCGATCGAGGCGGACATCGTGGATTTTAGAAAAGGAGCGAAAACATAGCCACTTCAGGACCTGCTCGAACGCTAAATACAAGCCATCAAACGTGCAGATCCGAGTGTGATGCGGTAGAGTCCCGGGCCGGAATACCGGCCTTAAACGAAGTCAAATTTTCATGAAACAGAGCCATGTGATCGCGCCATCCATACTAGCCGCCGATTTCGCGCGTCTTGGCAGCGAAGTCGATTCGGTAATAGATGGTGGCGCCGAACTGATCCATTTTGACGTCATGGACAACCACTATGTTCCGAATTTGACGATCGGACCCATGGTTTGCAAAGCACTGCGCAGTTACGGGATAGTCGCAGACATCGACGTGCATTTAATGGTGAAGCCTGTCGACCGACTGATAGGCGATTTCGTCGAAGCCGGTGCAAACTACATTACGTTTCATCCTGAGGCGAGTGAACACGTCGATCGATCGCTACAAATAATTCGAGAAAGCGGTTGTAAATGCGGTCTCGTGTTCAACCCTGCGACACCACTCGATTACCTCGATTACGTTCTGGATAAAATCGATATGGTATTGATCATGTCCGTCAATCCCGGCTATGGCGGCCAATCTTTTATTCGCACGGCACTCGACAAATTGCGCTTGGCGAGAGCTATTATCGACCGCTCCGGATATCCAATCCGTCTGGAAATCGACGGCGGGGTCAAAATCGACAACATCGGCGAAATCGCGGCCGCTGGTGCGGATACGTTTGTTGCCGGGTCGGCCATCTTTGGGCAGCAAGATTACGCCGCAACTATTTCTGCGATGAAATCGGAAATCGACAAGCACACCGCGATATGAATTCCCATGTGGATGGCGCGCTAGTGATTTTCGATCTCGACGGGACCCTGATCGATAGCGCTCCTGATCTAATCGCGAGCATGACCTATGCACTGAACGGACTCGAGGTTGAGGTTCCGAGCGTCGCTGCAATGACTAGTTACATAGGAAACGGGGCAAGTCGCCTAGTCCACCGTTGCCTGACAAATAGCTTAGATGGGATCGCGCACGATAAGCTATTTGCGTGCGCGAGCAGGAAGTTTTTTGATCACTATGAGGCCCATGTGTGCGCTGCATCCGCAATTTATCCGCACGTGATTTCGACCTTAACGGAGCTCAAAGATCGCGGCTATCAACTCGCCTGTGTAACCAACAAACCGGCTCGGTTTACAGAGCCTCTACTCGCCCAAATTGGTCTCGAGGAATTTTTCTCCATTACCTTAAGCGGGGACTCCTTAGATACGAAGAAACCGGCGCCGGATCAGCTCTTACAGGCGGCTAAATGGTGCGATACGAGCTCGCACCGTTGTACGATGGTTGGCGATACAGTCACCGACATTGAAGCGGCCCAGCGAGCCAACATGAAGGTGATTTGCGTAAGCTATGGCTACGGCAGCCGGCCAGACTTGATCGCTAGCAAACCGTCCGCGATCGTCGATTCAATCGATCAGATCATCGACATCATCATCGGATGATTCGCTCTGGGGCGTAGGAAAAGGACCGCGGTTATGATTTTGATGATCGACAACTACGACTCGTTTACCTACAACCTCGTGCAATATTGCGGGGAACTCGGCAAGACGGTGGAAGTTGTGCGCAACGACTCGATTACCGTTGACACGATTCGCACGATGGAACCAGAAGCCATCATTATTTCCCCAGGGCCATGCACCCCCAACGAAGCCGGCATTTCCATGCAAGTGGTTAAGGAACTTGGCGCAGAAATTCCGATCCTAGGAGTCTGTCTCGGACACCAAAGCATCGCCCAAGCTTTGGGCGGTCGCGTTGTCCACGCGCGTAATGTGATGCACGGTAAAACGTCACCGATCCAACATGCCGGCAGCGATATCTTCGCCGGACTCGATAAGCCGTTTGTCGCAACACGTTATCATTCATTGATCGTGGAACAAGACTCCTTGCCGGACGGCTTGGAGATCACCGCCTGGACGGAATTAGATAATGGCGAAATGGACGAGATTATGGGTTTGAGGCATAGCGAGCTGCCGCTGTTCAGCGTTCAATTCCACCCGGAATCAATTTTGACCGAAGGCGGCCATACCTTGTTGAAAAACTTCTTTTCGATCGCCGCGGCGACTCGTTGAATCGGTTGGATTGCCATGAATTTACCTGAAGCAATTACTCGCGCCGTTAACGGTAATGACATCGAATACGGCGATATGCTTGAAGTGATGCACACCATCATGTCTGGTGGCGCCACGCCGGCGCAGATTGCGGGCCTATTGGTCGCACTGAGTATGAAGGGTGAAACGCTGGACGAGATCACCGCGGCTGCTACGGTAATGCGTGACTTGGCGCTAAAAGTTAGCGTTTCCAACAAGCCCTTGATCGACACCTGCGGTACGGGCGGGGACGCCGCACATACTTTTAATATTTCTACTGCCTGTGCCTTCGTGGTGGCGGCTGCCGGTGGGTATGTTGCCAAGCACGGCAATCGATCAGTCTCGGGCTCGTGCGGTTCGGCGGACGTGCTGGAGCAGGCTGGTGCCGCTATCGAACTCACACCTGATGATGTTGCTCGATCAATAGAACAAACAGGCGTTGGGTTTATGTTCGCGCCGGCGCACCATGGCGCCACTCGATTCGCTTCCGGGCCGCGCCGCGAGATTGGCATCCGCACACTGTTCAACGTACTCGGACCGCTAACGAATCCGGCCGGTGCTGATCGGCAATTGGTCGGTGTCTTTGATCGACGTTGGCAGAAAATCGTCGTCGAAGCGCTCGCCAAACTTGGCGCAAAAAGGGCATTCGTGGTTAACGCTGACGACGGCCTGGATGAAATCAGTATCGGGTCTAAAACAACCGTTGCGGCGCTTCGCGGCGGCGAAGTCGAATGGTTCGAAATTGATCCTACCAACTACGGCTTTCAGCTACAGCCGATATCCTCAATTGTCGCTCGAGACGCAGCGCATAGTCTCGAGATTATCTCTGGTATATTTCACGATGAGCCAGGGCCGGCCCGCGATATCGTTTGCTTGAACGCCGGTGCGGCGATTGAGTTGTGCGATATCGCGCCAGATTTGTCCACCGGCATCGAGATGGCGGATAAGCTAATACGGGACGGTTCTGCAAATACTCGATTCAGACAGTTTATCGAATTTAGTCGACAAGCAGGCAATCAATAAACAGGTGAGAGACGACGTGACGAGTTCGAACGCCCCCGCTAATATTCTCGACGAGATAGTCCTTCATAAACGCGAAGAAGTGACTCGTCGCATCGCTGAGGTGCCGTTAAAGGAGCTACAAGACCGCGCTTTTCGCGCGCCGTCAGTTCGTAATTTTACAGGCGCACTATTGCAGCGTATTGAACGGGGAGAACCCGCGGTGATAGCCGAATGTAAAAAGGCGTCGCCGAGTAAAGGGCTGATTCGCGAAGACTACGATCCGGCTAATATCGCGCGCAGTTACGAGCAAGGTGGTGCATCTTGCTTATCCGTTCTTACGGATCAGCACTACTTCCAGGGCAGCGACGATCATTTAGTCGCGGCACGCAGCGCATGTGCGTTACCGGTTATTCGCAAAGACTTTATCATCGATCCTTATCAGGTGTATGAGGCTCGCGGATTAGGCGCAGATTGCATTCTCTTAATCGTTGCGTGTCTCGACGACGCCGCGCTCGAAGAACTCGCTAAGCTAGCATCCGAATTGGGCATGGACGCATTGATCGAAGTTCACGATCGAACCGAACTCGAACGAGCGCTACGTTTGCGTTTGCGATTAATCGGAATAAACAATCGTGACTTGCGCCGTTTTGTCACCGATATTGACACCACGATCGGGTTACTCCCGGATGTCCCTGACGATCGGATTGTCGTAACAGAATCGGGCATCCATACGGCTGCCGATGTTGAGAAATTGCGCGGTCACGGGGTCAACGCTTTCTTAGTCGGTGAAGCATTTATGCGCGCACCGAATCCTGGCACGATGTTGAAGCAGATGTTTTTCTAATCCTGCTGTCGAAATGCGACCACTAGCTGGCGAACACATCTCCTGGCCGTTTAAACGCTTTGAACTCTAAACAATTTCCGCTTGGATCGGCTAAAAAAAACGTCGCCTGTTCACCTACCTCACCTTTGAACCGTACGTGTGGCTGAACGCGAAATTCGACCCCAATATAGGCCATATGATCAACGGCTCGATGCCAATCGTCCCAGTCCATGATTAAACCAAAGTGCGGGACCGGAATGTCATGCTCATCGACAGAATTCGACGATTGCGCAACCACATTCGCTAAGTGCGCGGTGATCTGAAAACCAAAGAAATTCAGATCGATCCAGGTGTCGCTAGAGCGGCCAACCTTGCAGCCGAGAATGTCGACATAAAAAGCGCGCGTCTCGTCGAGGTCACGAACCGGGAATGCGAGATGAAAACTCGGCCGACCCTGGAACTCATCAAGCGGGCTATTCAACTCGCTGCCCATAGGTTTTAAATTTTTCCATTACCTCAACCATTTGCTCATCGCTTAGTATCACCGGGTCTCCAAGTTGTAAGGCAATACAATATTGTCGCGCTAATTGTTCAACTTCTAGTGCTAGTTTAGCGGCACTTAACGGAGTTGCACCGACGGTCACCACGCCGTGATTTGCTAGCAGGCAGGCTTGACGGTTTTCTAATGCGCGCACCGCGTGCTTGGACAGCTCTTTCGTTCCGAACGTAGCATAAGGCGCACAACGGATCGAATCACCGCCGCAAACCGCAACCATGTAGTGGAAAGCCGGGATTGAACGACCTGCGCACGCAAGCGCGGTCGCATAATTTGAGTGGGTATGCGCGATTGCAGCCACATCCGGCCGCGCCAAATAAATATCCTGATGCATACGCCATTCCGAAGAGGGGACCGCGTCGGTCGCGGTTGGCCTGTCGTCTAGGCTCAACACGACCATTGAAGTAGACGTTAAATCCGCCGGGCCGATTGCACTCGGTGTGATCTGATAGTTGTGGTCGCCGCAGCGTCGGCTGGCATTTCCGGCTTTTCCTCGATTCAGACCGGCTCGGTCCAAGTAGCACATCGTATCAACCAACGATGACCCGTCGTTCATTAAGTCGTTATTTGTTTTATCTGCCACAAATACTCAACCCAAAAACAGCTTGTAGGCAGGGTTGTTCTGCTCTTCAACAAATACCATATTCAAATCCGCCAGAAACGCCTGGAATTCTGGCTCGTGCGCTGGTGGGATCTGAATGCCAAGCAATACACGACCGTATGCAGCGCCGTGATTACGATAGTGGAACAAGCTGATATTCCAGCGCTCTCCTATCTGAGTAAGAAAATGGAGTAGGGCACCCGGGCGTTCCGGAAATTCAAAGCGCAATATTCGTTCGTTGTCGATTCCTCCAGCGCGACCGCCGACCATGTAGCGAACATGCATTTTCGCCAATTCGTTTGCCGAAATATCGATAACATCGAAACCTTTTTCGGCCAAATTGGCCAGCAAAGTTGCTTTTTCGTTATCGCCGTGACGCAATTGAATTCCGGCGAACACGACTGCTTTATCATTGTGAGCGTAGCGGTAATTGAATTCGGTGATTGCTCGCGGCCCAAGCGCATGGCAAAAATGTCGAAAGCTCCCTGGCCGTTCGGGGATCGTGGTGGCTATGATTGCTTCACGTTGCTCGCCGAGCGCTGCTAATTCCGCAATGTGGCGTAATCGATCGAAGTTAACATTGGCACCGCTAAATATTGCGACGAGATTCTGTTCGGTTGCCGCTTCACGCTTTACCCACTGTTTTAAACCCGCCAGCGCGAGGGCCCCGGCTGGCTCGGCGATCGCGCGAGTATCCTCGAAGGTATCTTTCACCGCCGCGCAGATTTCATCAATCGTGACTGTCAGCATCTCATCGACACAGACTTGGGCTATCCTAAATGTTTCTTCGCCGACCTGGCGAACGGCTGCACCGTCGGCAAAAAGACCGACGTGATCCAACCGCACTCGCTTACCGGCTGCGAGGGCGGCTTTCATGCTCGCCGCATCTTCCGCTTCGACACCGATGATCTTGATCGTCGGGTCTAGGGCCTTTATATACGCCCCGACCCCGGCAATTAAGCCGCCTCCGCCGACCGGAACGAAAATGGCACTAATTTGGCCCAAATGTTGGCGCAAGATCTCCATGCCAACGGTGCCCTGACCGGCAATAATATCTGGATGATCATAGGGTGGAACGTAGATTGCACCCGACGTAGTCGCGATACCGAGCGCGTGCTCACTCGCGTCATCATAAGTATTTCCGTGCAGCACAATTTCGGCGCCGAGACGCCGCACTGCGGTCACTTTAATTTCCGGAGTTGTTTTTGGCATGACGATTGTTGCGCGGACATCGAGTTTCGCGGCCGCCAGTGCGACACCCTGAGCGTGGTTGCCAGCGGAGGCGGTGACCACACCGCGCTGCCTTTCGGACGGGGAAAGTTTCACCATCATGTTGTAAGCACCGCGGATTTTGTACGAAAAAACCGCTTGCGTATCTTCCCGTTTCAGCCACACGTTGTTACTAAGACGACGACTCAATTCAGGCGCTCTATCAAGAGGCGTCTCCCTCGCGATATCGTAGACTGGTGCCTTCAATATCATTTTTAAATAATCGTTTATCATCCACATAAGATAACATTTAGCGTCCCGGGCAGGGACCGAAACGCGACCACACGTCATGGATCAAAAGTATGGATCAAAACGCAAAAAAGTTAGCGGCAGCGCAAGCTGCGCTCGAGCTTATAGAACTTGAAGGTATTGTCGGTATCGGCACAGGCAGCACGACGGACTATTTCATCGACCTGCTTGGACAATTCAAGCATCGAATAGAAGGCGCGGTCGCAAGTTCTGAGGCATCAGCACAGCGGTTAAAGGCGAACGGAATTGCGGTGTTCGATCTCAATGGCGTAGGGGAGCTCTCGACCTACATCGACGGCGCCGATGAAGCGACGCGCGATCGCCATTTGGTGAAAGGCGGTGGTGGTGCGTTAACACGCGAGAAAATTGTTGCCGCTGCGAGCAGACGATTCATTTGCGTGGTCGATGATTCAAAAATAGTCGCCAAGCTCGGTGGTTTTCCGTTGCCGGTTGAAGTTATTCCAATGGCGCGTAGTTTTGTCGCACGAGAGATGGTGAAACTCGGCGGACAACCGGAACTTCGACACGGGTTTACCACCGATAATGGCAATCAAATTATCGATATCACAGGTCTCGAAATCGATGATCCGGCAGAGCTGGAAGGTCTGATCAATCAGATCCCAGGCGTGGTGACTAACGGTCTATTTGCACGACGCCAGGCCGATGTCGTTTTAGTGAGCGGCGATACGGGTGTTGAGTTCTTGAGCTAGCGGACTAGGTCTCATCCGACGATGACTTTTCGGCGGCCTCGCGGTTTTCATCCAGAGTCTCTTCGTCTTCCACGGGGATATACATCCCGCAGAGTATCAATCCGATTTCGAACAGTACCCAAATGGGTAAGGCCAGCAATACTTGTGAAATGATGTCAGGAGGTGTCAGTAACATTCCGAGCACGAATGCACCGACGATCACATATGGACGTTTCGCAGCTAATGCGTCGCGGGTTGTGATACCAGAACGTACCGCTAAATAGGTCGCGACTGGCACCTCAAACGATGCTCCGAACGCGAAAAATAATTTGAGGACGAAATCGAGATACTTACTAATATCCGTCATGACGGTCACCCCTTTGGGCGCAACCGCGCTAAAAAAGCCGAACATCAATGGAAACACGACGTAGTAGGCGAACGCGATGCCGAAATAAAACAGCATCGTGCTCGACACTAGCACCGGGAAGGCAAGGTTCTGTTCGTTTTTATACAAACCAGGCGCGATGAACGACCAAACCTGGTAGAAAATGTACGGCACCGATAGGAAAATCGCCACGAACAAAGTCAGTTTGAAGGGCGCGAGGAAAGGCGACGCAACCTCTGTCGCAATCATCGTTGCGCCCGTATCCGCCATATGGTGTAGCAACGGCTCGGCGAGCCACAAATACAACTCATTGGAAAATGGCAACAACGCCAATAAAACCAGCAACACGCATAGCAAGGTCGCCATGATGCGCCGGCGAAGTTCTTTTAGATGGGAAACGAAACTTTGTTCGGTGCGATCTAGGCCGTCGTCATCGTCAATAATCTCGTCAATTTCATCCTCGTCGTCCATAGAGAAATCGACTAGCTATCTGTCTTTTCGTCTAGTTTAATCTGCTCGTCTATATCAATCGATTTACTAATTGAGCTTTTGAGGTCATCTAAGCTTTTGCTGTTGTCCGAGAAATCTTTTTTTAGACGGCCGACTTCTTCAAATTCCGCACTGCGCTCGAGATCGTACTTGAGTTCACGCATTGTTCGTTTAGCGCGCCCAATGAGCTGCCCGGTTGTGCGCACCATTTCTGGCAAGCGATCGGGCCCGACGACCACGAGGGCCACAATCCCAATCAGTGCGAATTCCCAAAAACCAATATCAAACACTGAAAGCTACGCGTTTTCTTTCTTGACTGTACTTGTTTCGGCGTCGATCACGCGACCAACGTCATTGGTTTCCGGAAGTTCGTCGGTGTTTTGCTCGCCTTCCTTCAAAGCCTTTTTGAAATCGCGAATCCAGCCGCCGACATCGGTGCCAACGCCACGGATTTTCTTCGTACCGAATACCAGCATCACAATGACCAGTATGACTATGAGTTCTTTTATTCCGAATGCCATGGTAAGCCTCCAAGGGCGCGACCGCTGTTACTAACGGCTATTGTCACTGACGCGAAGCCTTTTCCTCAAGCCCCGATTGTCCGAATCGGCGCTCTAGTTCCGAGAATATTTGTTCGGGACTAATGTCGCGGTGAGTTAATAGGACTAACAAATGAAACCAAAGGTCCGCGGTTTCGTGAATTATTTCGCCTCGATCGCCGCCTTTTCCTGCGATCAAGAGTTCCGCCGCTTCCTCGCCGACCTTTTTCAGTATGTGATCGGTACCTTTTGCGTACAAACCGGCCACATACGAATTCGTTGAGTCGGCATCCTTTCGTTCCCGCAGAATCCGGCAAAGTTCATTAATAATTTCAGCCGACATAATGCGTAAGGTTGAATATTTAGGACGCAGGACCGTAAATTTCGGCCGGATCTTTAATTATTGGGTCTACGTTTGACCAACAACCGTCAGCATAAACGCGGTAGAAGCAGCTCTCGCGTCCAGTATGACACGCGATGCCGCCAACTTGCTCTATTGCAAGCAATATCGCATCCGCATCGCAGTCGAGACGAATTTCCTTTAGCTGCTGGATATGCCCGGATTGTTCACCTTTACGCCAGAGTTTTTGGCGCGAACGAGACCAATAGACGGCGCGATTCTCCTCGACCGTAGCAACTAATGCATCGCGGTTCATCCAGGCAAGCGTTAACAATCGTCCACTGTCATGGGCTTGCGCGATCGCCGGCACTAGACCGTCGCTATTCCACTTAATTTCGTCGGTCCAACTCATAACCGCACTTCTATCCCATTGTTTCTCATGTGCATTTTAGCCTCACCGACGGTGTGCTGACCAAAATGGAAAATGCTCGCAGCAAGCACTGCGTCTGCGTGCCCATCGTGGATTCCAGCAGTTAGATGCTCCAGGCTTCCGACGCCACCGGATGCGATAACCGGGATGGGTATTAAATCGGCAACTGCCCGCGTCAGTTGGATATCGAAACCGTCCCGTGTCCCGTCGCGGTCCATACTCGTCAACAGTATTTCTCCAGCGCCCAGTTCCGCCATCTGCACGCACCATTGGAGTGCATCTATGCCAGTAGCATTGCGTCCACCGTGCGTAAAGATCTCCCAGCGCGGCGGCTCAACTTGGACACAGCGCGCATCGACAGCCACGACAATACACTGCGATCCGAACTTGGTCGCGGCTTGCCTCACAAACTCGGGGTTGTGAACGGCCGCGGTATTGATTGAGACCTTATCGGCACCAGCCATTAACAATTCACGAACATCATCAATGGTTCGTACGCCGCCACCGACCGTTAGGGGGATAAAAACTTGGCTGGCAACTTGCTGCACCACGCTTTTCATCGTGTCGCGACGTTCGTGGCTAGCCGTTATATCAAGAAAAGTAATTTCGTCGGCGCCTTGCTCGTTGTAACGCTTGGCCACTTCTACCGGATCACCGGCGTCCTTGATGTCGACGAATTGGACGCCTTTGACGACCCGTCCTGCATCAACGTCGAGGCAGGGAATGACTCGCTTTGCGAGCGCCATCAGTCCGAGCGCGATGGGCTTAGTTGATCTGCGAGCGCTTGAGCCTCGGCTAAATCGATCGTCCCTTCGTAGATAGCTCGGCCTGTAATAGCGGCGCTAACACCCTCGTCTTCTACCGAGCAGAGTGACCGAATATCATCCAAATTAGTGACCCCGCCAGAGGCTATAACGGGAATAGCCAGCTCCCTCGCAAACGCCACAGTCGCGTCTATATTCAATCCGTCCATCATGCCGTCGCGGTTGATGTCGGTAAAAACTATCGCGGCGACACCGTCCTGCTCGAATTTTTGTGCCAAATCAATCGCGTTGTGCCGCGATAATTTTGACCAGCCTTCGATAGCAACCTTGCCTTGTCGAACGTCTAGGCCAACGATGATGTGTCCGGGAAATTCTACTGCTACGTCAGAAACGAAGTGCGGAGAGGTTGCGGCTTTTGTTCCGAGGATGACGTAGCGGACACCCGCATCAAGGTATGTTTGGATACTGTTTTCATCACGGATGCCGCCGCCCACCTGGATGGGCACGTCTGGGAAGCGCTCAGCAATGCGGTGAATGACTTCAGAATTTACAGGTGCGCCAGTGACAGCACCGTCGAGGTCGACGATATGGAGACGTCGTGCACCCGCGTCTACCCAACGGGCGGCAACGGCCAGCGGATCATCGGAGTAAATCGTTTCATCGGCCATCCGTCCTTGTTTCAGACGAACACATTTACCGGATTTGATATCAATTGCGGGGATTATCAACATGACGCTAGAGCTTCTTGCTTACTCAGGTTTTTGCGGCAGCGGTTCGGCGGCGGACAACGGTTAAATACGATGACTTTCGAGACTGGATGTTACCACAATCAACCGAAGTAGATCCTAATCGAATCGCTAGTCGTAAATAATTATCAATCGGGTATTTATTAGTGCGCTTCGTCCCAATTAATGCCGTAACCCGTATCGACGACCAGCGGGATACTCAATTGCGCCGCGGCTTCCATCAGCTCGCGCACTCGACTCGTCACCATGTCGAGCGCATCTACGTCAACTTCGAGAACGAGCTCATCATGGACCTGCATAATTAAGGTAGCCGGCGCGCGGGTTTCTTCGATCCATTGATCAACGGCGATCATGGCCCGTTTAATTATGTCGGCTGCCGTTCCCTGCATTGGCGCATTAATCGCCGTGCGTTCAGCGTATTGTCGGCGCTGGGCATTGCGCGCGTTAATTTCAGGTAGATAGAGGCGGCGACCGTAAACGGTCTCGACGAAGCCACGCTCCCGTGCAAGCTCTTTGGTCTCGTCCATGAACACTCGAACGCCCGGGTAGCGGGCAAAATAGAGATCAACATATTCCTGGGCAGAGCCTCGGTCTATGCCCAGTTGGCGGCCTAATCCGAACGCGGACATCCCATAAATTAATCCAAAATTTACCGCTTTGGCAGCCCGACGTTGCTCGTCGCTGACGAGATCGAGCGTCGTGCCGAAAATCTCGGCGGCCGTCGCACGATGAACGTCAGCCCCGGTTCGAAATGCCTCTAACAGCCGCTCGTCGCTCGACAGGTGCGCCATGATACGGAGCTCGATTTGCGAGTAGTCAGCAGCCATTAAGAGGCGCCCTGGTGGTGCGATGAATGCCTGGCGAATGCGGCGTCCCTCTGCACTTCTGATCGGGATATTCTGCAGGTTCGGTTCGGCAGAAGACAATCGTCCAGTCGCGGCCACCGCTTGGTGGTAGCTAGTATGTACTCGACCAGACGACGGTGCGATTTCGAGCGGCAGCTTATCGGTATACGTTGATTTAAGTTTGCTTAATCCGCGATGCTCAAGAATAAGTTTCGGTAGCGGGTAATCTTCAGCAAGTTCGGCCAATACGTTTTCTGCGGTGGACGGTTGTCCTTTGGGGGTTTTCGCCTTTACCGGCAAACCAAGTTTGTCGAATAATATTTTTTGGATCTGCTTCGGCGATCCGATGTTAAAGACTTCGCCGGCCTCGTTGTGGGCTTGGGCTTCAAGTTCATTTAGCCGCTGTTCGATCTCGCTGCTTTGGGCTGCCAACATGTCAGCGTCAATGAGCACGCCGGTGCGCTCGATTCGCGAAAGCACCGGGATGAGTGGTTTTTCAATGTCATCAAACACACGCAACAGACGTTCGTCTGCGCCTAGTGTCGCCATCAGCTTATGATGTAGGCACAGGCAGGCTTCCGCATCTTCAGCCGCGTATGGAGTCGCTTGCTCGATGGGCACTTCATTGAAGCAAATTTGTTTTGCACCTTTACCCGCGACGTCCTCGAAATGAATGGTTTTCCGAGCCAAATGTTTTAAGACAAGGGTATCGAGATCATGTCGCGAAGCAACGCTATTTAGAACGTAAGATTCAAGCATCGTATCGAATGCGATGCCGTTGAGCGTTATGCCGTGATTTAGCAATACGTTGCGGTCATATTTGAGGTGATGGCCCAGCTTCAATTTGTTTGGGTCTTCGAGTAGTGGACGCAATTTCTCTAGGACCAAATCGCGGTCAAGTTGTACGGGCGCGCCTGCATAGGTGTGTGCTACCGGTAGGTAGGCCGCGCTTCCGGGAACGACCGAGAAAGACAGACCAACCACCTCTGCCGCCATGTAGTCAAGGCTTGTGGTCTCGGAATCGAAGGCGAAATATTCCGCCTCACCAAGCAAACCAATCCAGTGATCAAGGCGGTCAAGGTCAAAAATGGTTTCGTAATCAAAATTGGACTCGTCTTGGCTCGCCGATGGCTCGGCAGCATCGCCGTCACCTAACTGTTTTAGCAAGGAGCTAAATTCGAGATCCTCGAATATCTCGGTCAGTTTGGCCTTATTCCACTCGTCGGGTTTTAGATCGTCGATTACGAGTCCAAGTTCGATATCGTCGATAATCGTTACGAGGCGTTTAGAAAGAGGCAAGTCGTCTAAGCTGTTGCGCAAATTTTCGCCGACTTTCCCAGCGATTTCGGCAGCGTGGGAAATAATATTTTCGAGATCGTCATATTTCTCAAGCCACTTAACCGCGGTTTTCGGTCCAACTTTGTCGACGCCAGGGATGTTGTCTACTTTGTCGCCCATGAGCGTTAGATAATCGATAATCTGATCGGGTCTAACACCGAACTTGGTCACGACCCCCGCAATATCTAACACGGAGTTGTCCATCGTGTTGATAAGGCGGATTTTATCGTTGACGAGTTGCGCCATATCTTTGTCGCCCGTCGAAATGATGACTTCGATATCTTCCGCGGCGGCGGCTCGAGCCAAAGTACCGATGACATCGTCCGCTTCAACTTTATCTATCATGACTAAGGGGTAGCCGAACGCCCGGACGATGTCGTGAATTGGGCCAATTTGAAGACGAAGGTCGTCAGGCATAGATGGACGGTTCGCCTTGTACTCAGGATACCAATCGTCGCGCAAGGTTTTACCTTTAGGATCAAACACGACGCCGTAGTAATCAGGTTGGTATTCCTCGAATAAATTTCGCAGCATGGATATCACACCGTGAATTGCACCGGTTGGGAAATTTTTCGAATTAGTCAGCGGCGGCATCGCATGAAACGCGCGGTATAAATAGGACGAGCCGTCGACGAGCACGAGTTTTTTTCTAGTCATAATCGGAGTCCGTTCGAACCATTGATGAAGCTCCCGTACGGGAGATTTGGTCCCGCATAGGTGATATGCTAAATGCTTGCCGCTGATTCAATTAGTTAACTATCGAGATTAAAAAAATGTTGCGCAAAAGTCTTGCCATCGCCGTCTCCTCACTCGCCCTATTCGCGGCACCCGTTGCCGCGCAGAACCCACCCGGGTTAGAGGAACTGCCTAGCGTGGCGGTACCTCCTCCGTTACCGCCACCGGACTACGTCCAGCACGATGAGGAATTGGAACCTGAAATTACCATCGTCCAAAAGAAAGACGCGGTCGTTGAGGAGTACCGAGTCAACGGCCATCTCTATATGGTCAAGATCACGCCAATTGTCGGTAAACCGTACTATTTTGTCGACCGTGACGGCGACGGAATGATGGAATCTAAAATGACCAATCCCTACAACCCGCTCAAAGTTCCGCAATGGGTGCTCTTTAGCTGGTAAGCATAATCCGCGAGTACTCCTGGTGTGCGCCGCTTTCTAGTTCGGCACCGGGGTGTCAACGCAAAATGGCGGTCATTTCTTGAACGCAACAAGTATTAGCAAGACCTTCTAGAAATTCGCTCTTGCCAGAGCCGGCAAAGTACAGACCGGCCTACTAGTGCAGGCGACCCTGGTTTTGACGATCTCCGGACCGTCACCGGCATACCGACCCCATCACTGCGAGTTATGCGCTTGGAACGTTACGTTACATTTGCGACGGCATGTAGTGGCGCGGTTGGGCGGGCTTCAAGCAATCAACATGAGGCAGAAAAAAAAGGCCCTCGCGAGGAGGGCCTTAGAATGTTACGAGCCTCAGTGCGGACTAGCTAGTTGTCAGTAACGACTAGGTCCACTCTGCGGTTTCGATACATGTTTTCGGTCGTATCATTCGGTGCGACCGGCGCACTTTCACCATAGCCAGCTGCTGATAGACGTCCTGCATCGATGCCATGTGCGACAAGATACGCGGCGACCGATTCGGCGCGGCTTTGCGACAACCGCTGGTTGTAAGCGTCCGAACCGCGGCTATCTGTATGACCTTCAACCCGCACGTGCACACTCGCGTTTTCTGTTAGCACGTTAACTGCGTTAGTCAGAATTGCTTCTGAATCCGGTTTGATTGTGGCCTTATTGGTATCGAAGTTAACACCCTCGAGGCTTAAGATCCTTTCGCCAACTTCAGGGCAACCAACTGCGTTTACTTTCACGCCAGCAGGTGTTCCCGGGCATTCATCGTTCGCGTCGATGACGCCGTCGCCGTCGCTATCTTTCGGCGGAGCGGGTGGCGGTGGTGGCGGTGCTCGACGTGGTGCCGCCGGTGCCGGTGGTTCTGAGCGATCTTTGCAGAGGAACCATGCGAGGCCGGCACCGACTGCTGCGCCTGCCACAATTCCGACTTCTTCATCGTTCGAATCAAATGCGCCTGCGGCAATACCTGCGCCAGCAACGGCACCGAGAATTGGGCAAATTATTTCAACTGGTTTGATGTTTTGGTTAGCGCAACCGGCGGCAAAGATTGCCGTGATTAGCACCACTAGTGTTCTCGAGATTTTATTCATCGCGGATTTCCCCGATTGGAAGCTAACGCTTCCGCGTTTCGAATTGTTGTAAAAACGCAACATATTTTACGGCTGCGGGAGGGAGAATACCATATTTAGAGACAATTCTGTAGCGTATTAGGCACAGTGGTGTTGGCTGTTGGCTGTTGGCTCAAAGAAGAAATACGGTTGCGAGACCCAAAAATGCTACGAATCCAACCACATCCGTAACGGTTGTTAGAACCACCCCGCCGGCCAGCGCCGGGTCGATGTTCATCCGCTGCAACACTAATGGAATTACTGCACCGGAAAATGCCGCGACAAACAAGTTGATGATAATCGCTACACCGATGATGAGGCCGAGTTGCACATTCGCAAACCAAGTGCCGGCAATGATGGCAACAACGACGGCCCACAAAAGCCCATTGAGGATCCCAATACCCAGTTCACGAATCAACAGCAATCGTGCGTTCGCGGAGCCAACATGACCTAGCGCCAGACCGCGGATAACGATAGTCAGGGTTTGGCTTCCAGCGATCCCGCCCATGCTCGCGACGACCGGCATAAGGATCGCAAGAGCGACAAATTGTTCGAGCGTTGCCTCGAATCGCCCAATTACCCAGGCCGCCATAAAAGCGGTGGCGAGGTTAATGCCAAGCCACATCGCCCGTCGTTGAGTCGATACCAACACCGGCGCAAAAATATCGTCTTCTTCATCAAGGCCGGCAGCCGACATAAATGAATGTTCACTGTGCTCGCGGATCACGTCGATCACGTCGTCTACCGTGATTCTGCCAAGTAAAGTACCGTTGCTGTCTACGACAGCAGCCGACAACAGATCGCGCTGTTCAAAAACCCGTGCAACTTGTACGGCGTTCGTGGAATCCACGATCCCTTGTGCGTCGATCGTCATCAGATCACCGACGTAACTCTGCGACGCCGCGGCGACCAATGTCGCCAAGGACAGTACTCCGAGATAAATGTTTTCTCGATCCACGACCATCAAGCTATCGGTCTTTTCAGGAATTCGGCCGAGTAAACGCAAATATCGTAATACCACTTCGGCCTCAACGTCGGCGCGAACCGTCACCATATCGACGTTCATTAGTCCGCCAGCGGTATCCTCACTGTAGGACAACACAGAAGCGATGCGGGTTCGGTTGAGTTCATCCATGGAACGCAACACTTCTGCGGCACGCGCTTCAGGGAGATCTTGCAGAATGTCGGCCGCGTCATCTGAATCCAGATTAGCGGTTGCTGCAGCAACTTCATCCGGGCGCATGTTCTCGAGTAACGCGGCACGCACACGGTCATTCGCTTCGGCGAGCACGCCGCCTTCCGCGGTTAGCTCGATATGAACCCAAAGCTCGTCGCGGATTTCGCTCGGTACGGACTCAAGCAGATCGGCAAGCTCTGACGGATGGAGCGCCGCTAAATGGTTCCGAACAGTGAGAAGATCGTTAGATTCAAGTGCGGTCTGAATCGAAAGTACGAGTTCTTGATTGCGACTGTGCTGTTCAGAATAGTTCATCGTGAACCTTGGATCCTAAGGCGATGGCGGCGGCGAATGTCTGCGCAAAAATCTCGCTGCGAAGCCGATGAAACAAGCGTCAAAATTAATTCGTTGGACGACTCATCACGCACTAGCGCATGCCCAGCGCGGGGTCCGGCATGGGTCAAACTCTAGACGCACGATTTCATATCTTACGGAGCACTGGAGAGTGTAACAAATTAGCCGTCCTTGGCCCGCTACGAAGTGATTAATTACACCAAGGTGGCGAGTAAGGCTTTAAGTTCATCGGGGTTGGTTGCTTGCAAGGCGGCTCGCGCCGATTTTTCAATGCGACTAACGTTCGTCTCGTTGACGATATGCTTCAGTTCGAGCAACAGAGATGGGTGTGCGCTGAATTGACGAAGACCTAACCCCAATAACAATCTTGTGTAGCGGGTGTCACCCGCCATTTCGCCGCACATTCCAACCGGTATTTTCTCAACGGCTCCTGCATCTATGGTGCCTGCGATCAACCTTAGGACGGCAAGATTCAGCGGGTCATATAAATAATTTACCGCGTCGTTAATCCGATCGATAGCGATCGTATATTGGATAAGATCGTTGGTGCCAATCGAAAAAAAATCTAAATACTGCGCAAATTGATCCGCACAAATAGCTGCGGCAGGAACTTCAATCATGCCGCCAATTGGCATAGTCGTATCGAACGCCATGCCGTTTTTCTCGCAGTCGCTTTGCACAGCGCGAACGTTTGTAACAACTTGGCGGACTTCCTCAAGTGTCGACAACATCGGTATTAACAATCTGACCGGCCCAAACGCAGACGCGCGAACAATGGCCCGCAACTGTGGCCAATAGAGCGACGGTTCACGCAACGACAAGCGGATCGCGCGCAATCCTAATGCTGGATTCGCAGCAACGTGGCGGGCGGGTTGCAAACCGAAATCTTTGTCGGCACCAAGATCCAGTGTCCGGATCGTAACCGGCAAGCCTTCTAATGCTTCGATCAGCGATCGATAGGATTCGAAATGCTCTTGCTCGTCTGGGCTACCTGAACGATTCATGTACAGAAATTCTGTGCGATACAAGCCGACGCCGCTCGCACCAACATCGTGGGCAGCGACGAAATCTTCTGGCACGTCTACGTTGGCCTGGAGGTCAACGGCGCAACCGTCTCGGGTCACGGCGGGCGCATTGCGTAGCCGGTTAAGACTGACGATGTGGCGCTGGCGTTCAGCCTGTTTATCGCGATAAAAGGCCACAATCGCGCCGTCCGCATCACCGACCACGACGCCTTCGATTGCATCGATGATGAGTAACTCGTTTTCGCGAACGTATTTGCGAATACCGTGTACCCCGACAATGCCAGGAATGCCGAGGCTACGTGCAAGAATCGACATGTGTGAGGTGGGTCCGCCGGAATTTGTCGCAAATGCCGCAACTCCGTTGCGCTTCATCAATACCGTATCGGCAGGCGTGAGTTCGTCTGCCAACACGATCATTCCCGCTAGACGATGGCCTTGAATCTCAAGCTTGAGTGGCGCGTGATTGAGTAATATTCGCTGAATGCGAGATACCACATGATCGACGTCGTCCTTACGCGTACGTAGATAGGGGTCGTCCATATCGTCAAACGCCTGAGCGAGCGCGTCGTGCTGCAATTTGAGCGCCCACTCTGCGTTGCAACGACGTTCTTTGATGATTCGTTCTGTATCAAAGGTGAATGTCGAATCTTGGAGCATCAGCAAATGTGTATCGATAAAGGCCGCAATATCGACAGCGGTTTTTGCTGGAATTTGCTCGCGCACGGCGCGTAAATCTAATTTGGCCTGAGTGATTGCTTCGCGCAGACGCTGAATTTCGCTCGGCGCCGCTTCGTCAGAAATTGAATACTCAACGATATCGAGTTCCGCGCGTTCGATAATGTGAGCCCTGCCGATTGCAATGCCTCTCGATACACCAACACCATGCAATGAAAAACTCACTAATTCTCGCCGAAACCATCCGCGACAAGCGCGACTAGTGCGTCGATTGCGTCTTGCTCATCCGCCCCATCAGAACTTATTTCGATAACAGCGCCTTGTGCGGCCGCCAGCATCATGACTCCCATGATGCTTTTGCCGTTAATCTTTTTTGCCCCTCGAGAAACTTCAATCTGACTTGCAAAGTGGCCCGCCGTTTGGACAAACTTTGCCGCCGCGCGCGCGTGCAGGCCCAATCTATTAATAATTTCAACTTCGCGAGTAAGCATATAACGACTCAGCCTGTCACCTTCGAGATCACGTCAACTGTCTCGATGGTCCAACATTATTTGGCGTCCAGCTTTAAAGTGATCCGCTATTCGCTCTGCAACAAACACAGATCGGTGTCTGCCGCCTGTACATCCCAGGGCGATGGTTAGATAACTTCTATTTTCTGACTCAAATGTAACGATCCATTTATCAAGAAAATCGATGATATCGTTGACCATCCTATCGACGATTGGATCGGCGTGGAAAAAATGCTGAATAGCTGAATCCCTGCCCGTCAATTCGCGCAGCGCAGGGTCCCAGTACGGATTTGGCAAGCAACGTAAATCGAATACGAAGTCGGCGTCGGCGGGCACGCCATTCTTGAATCCGAAAGAACAGAACTGCAGAGATAACGCGCCGGCGGGGCGCCGCGCAACGCGATCGGCTATTAATTTTCGAAATTGGTGGACGAGTGAATGTGACGTATTCAATCGTAGATCGGCAAGCGCGGACAGATTCTCCATCAATACACGCTCTTGGCTTATCGCAGCAGCGAGCGTTTGGTCACTCGAAGACAACGGGTGCTTGCGACGCGTTTCGCTAAACCGACTGATTAATGCTTCATCGCTCGCATCAAGATAGAGAAGTTCGACGTCGAATTCTAAATCTTGCAAAGCGCGCAGCACATCAGGAAATTGGGACAAATCGGTCGCCGGATTTCGCGCATCTACCCCGACCGCTACTTGGCGGTAATGCGGCATATTAGCGCTATCAATAAATTTGGAAAAATTGACCAGCAATGCCGCCGGTAAGTTGTCGACGCAATAAAAACCGGCGTCTTCTAGAGCTCGTAATGCGACGGACTTCCCGGCCCCTGACAAGCCCGACACGATGATAAATCGGCGCCCGCTCATCGAGCTTGCGGCCGCGTACCGAGTAGATTATGGATGTTTTCTACCGAGTCTAAGCAGCGTAATTTGTCGACCAACGGTTGGTCCGAAAATGCCTCAGCGAGTTTGGCTAACATTGCCAAGTGTTCTTCGGTGGTTTGATCGGGCACAAATAGCGCGAAAAACAAATCGGCCGGCTCACCATCGATTGCGTCAAAATCTATTGGCGAGGTGGTGCGAAGAAGGGCCCCGACCATGACATCTAAGCGCGCAATCCTGCCGTGTGGGATAGCGATTCCGTTACCGAGTGCAGTGCTCCCTAGACGCTCGCGAGTCACCAAACTGTCGAAAGCCTGGGCGGGTGTAAAACCAGAGATTTCCGTCGCTCCCAGGCGAGCAAGCTCTTCCAGTACGCCTTTTTTGCTCGCCACACCGACATCTATCGCTATCCGCGTTGGCGTTAGGATGTCGACTATTTCCATTGCCGTACTCCTAAACTACTCGTCGCCGGTGATCTGTTTTAGTCCTCCTTCTCGTTTATGGTGATCTGAGATTTTCTCTTTATGTTTCCGAACTTGACGATCCAATTTATCGA
>JBLFWZ010000029.1:0-26926 GCA_047611905.1 Gammaproteobacteria bacterium
TCGGAAATGACGTCATTTCCGAGTACTCCCGGCCGCCGATGAGCCCGATTAGATCTCTAATCTGATTGTCTTGGCGCAGCGTCCAGTAGTAGAGGAACCTCACCATTTCCGAAAGGAGTTCCAAGTCTTCTTTATTATCTGTGCTCATATCTTTTTGCCGTCCGTCCCGGCGCTCACCGAGCGCAACTTAGTGTAAGGCGTAATCTGCTTCATCCAGCCATGATCGCAATACGCCTAGGGTCCTACCCTCGCAACGATTCGAGTTTCATGGGTGATAGGGTTATTGTCTCTAATACCCATATCAAGTGCCGCAATCTCGATATCACTACAACCAAAGCTCTGCAGCGTATGACGAATCGCTTCGGGTGAGATATCGTTGTAGAAACACGTAGTATCCTCAACCCACTGATAGCGATGCTCGGGTAGTGCCTCAAACCAACCCCGATAAGCTGTTATATAAATCCAACCTTTGGAGCGTTTAACGATAGCTTCCATATAAGCATCCATATCGTAGGAATTATCGATAGTGCCTTGGGAAAACACCAAGTCAAACTTCTCGTCGGTGACGCCTGTAATGACATCCCCTACTATGTAATCGTGCTTTGGGTTTCGGTAATTTTCCTTGCACCACGTTATTTCTTTTTCGCTGAGGTCGAGCCCAACGTAGCGTTTGTTGAGATAACGATCCTGGTAACCAATGCCAAGTCCGCAACCAACGTCGAGCATGCTCTCAACTTTTTGGCCATTTAGTGTCAACGTATCGATAAACTCGTACAAATCGAGATGGGCATTCAGTCGACCTTCGTACATCCACTGATACCATTCACTGCCGCCGTCGTTCTGACGCCACCACGCACCATAATTCTCGGGACAATAACGAACGTGGGTTCCCGCGTAATAACCAAGCTTCTTCATCGTCTCAGCTGCAATGCACTCGAACTGCACCTTGCGTAGGGAACTCCAGTCCGGCCAGCGCGGAAATTCGTTTCGCTCACCTATGCGATCGTCAATGGAATTGGTCCTACCTTCAAGACGCACGGCAACCGCCGACTTTTCCAGCCCGGTTACGCCGAGGAATTCGGCCAATTCCATAATGTCCCCTGGCGATGGTGAGCTATAGTCAATCTCGAAAGTCCGTGAGTGTTCTACACGCGCGACATTATCCAAATGCATTTCGTTGATGCGGGACCAGTACCAGGCACACATCTGAAAACGGCTAAAATCTGCCCATTGCTCGCACCAGATATCTCCTGGGCCGGGTCGAGGCCTGGAGTAGTCAGAGTCATCCTCGGCCACAGGCAATGCTGCCGCAGCGGACCTAGCGCGCTCCGAAAGGTTCCCCACCTCCTTACACTCGCGATAGATAGTGCCAAACATACGGTTGTGCCAATCCATCAACGAGCGAACTACGTCTCTGCCGTCTCGTTTTACAAAAATGAAGCTGCAATTGAATAACTTAGAAATTTCCGGGATAAAGGCGCCGAGCGTAACGTTCTTTTCACCGTAGATTTCTGCGCTGTCTAACCCCGCAGCGATTCGGGGGCCGAGTGCCGACATCACTACTTTGCATGGATCATTGAGCTGCCCGTCCATTTGTTTGCGAGATTCTCTGTTCAGGTTTGGCGCGGGCTCTGAAAGGCATGTTACGTTGTTACCGTCTGCCAGTATCGTAGCTAACGAGGTAGTGCCGGAACGTGCGCAACCAGACATGAAGAAAATTCTTGGTGTGCGCTTCACGCCCTTCAACTTGTAACCCACATAGGGTGAACATACAGTACAACCGGCTGCAGAGCCGGAACGTGTCTCACCCACTCCAGTATATCGTCTATCCGACCCGACCCATACGTTCCCGACTGAGCGGATGCCATCTCCCACACATTGTTTTCTAACATCCGGATATTGATTTCATGCTCGTATCTCGCTCATGCGCGCGTTGTTTTGGCCATAGAATTCTGTAATTTGTAGTATGGGAAATTCTCAAGCGGCAGCGGAAAGTTCGCCTCTATCTTGGCCCGCGTGCACCTTGATAAATAACCTGTAGCCGAATGTCTTGTTTTTCGTACTTGAATTTGGATCTACCACCGCCGGTCGCAAACAATCGGCAAGAAACCCGGCCAAGTGCTGCCATGGTTGTTAACGGATTGTTTTATTTTCTGGGCGATATTGGGATCGAACCATTGACCCCTGCCGGGCGTACGCGTGATCACACCGGTTGTGGTCAAGACGCTACAGACTAACACTAGCATTAACAATCACATAGTGAGTTTTCCGATGCGGCGGGGGCCATTTTAACTCCCGTCACGGCGGGACAAAATTGTCACGTCGATATTTGGTCGCCGATCAGCAATTTACGGATCCTAGCTTATCGCCGCAATCTACAGCGTCTATTTGCAAGGAAGAACCGGGCACTGCCGGCGTTAACAAACCTCAAGGTTGCGCACATACCGTATAACCCCACTCAACGAGCGTTTTGGTGTTCGACGAAGGACTGCACTGTTGCGCGCAGACCATCACTGAAACCCGTTGTCGGTTGCGCGAACACGCTCTGAAACAATTGCGTATCCGCGACTAAATCGCCCACTCGTTTATGCGACAGTTCTTCGAAATGCGGACTGACATCCAAGGCCCCGGCGACGGCCATTACGATTTCTCGAATGCTTACGGCTTTCCCGGTAGCAACGTTCATCACTTGCGGACCGCCATGCTCGAGCACGTGAATGAATGCGGCTACGACGTCGTTGATGTAGCTCAAGGACAGCCGCAATCCACCGATCGCGCCTGACTTATCGTTATTACCGGGCATTAGCGTTACCGCTTCGGATGCGGCGACACGTTGGATTAAATTCGGTACGAGCCGGGCATTCTGTGTAGGGCCGTACACCCCAAACAGCCTTAGTAGATGGATATCAATCGAATCTTGGAACTGCTTGAGTGCTTGCTCGGCCTGCACTTTCGATAGCGAATACCAATTGTCGGTAGTCAGCGTGTCGTGTTCGCAGAGCGGGCTGAACGATGGTTGATAAACATTACCGGTCGAGGCGTAAATGAATCGTTTCGCGCCGACGTTTACCCCAGCTTGCGCCGCCTGCACCGCAGACAATACATTGACTGCGAGTACATGCGCTGGGTTCTCTTTTCCGGATGACCACGGCGATTGCGCAAGGTGGACCACCACGTCGATATCCGGGACACTAATAGCGTTTGCGGATAACAGGCCCGACTTGGCATCTATACCACCGGGTCTACTGCTAGTGAGTGCGAGAACTTCGTGTCCACGATGAACAAGGCCCTGCTGCAAATGACGACCGATATAACCGCCAGCCCCAATTAAAACCACTTTCATTGTTGTGCGCCACGACGACATAGACGTTGCACAAGCATTCTCATGACGGTTTCGTTAGCAGAACGGAAATTCCGTTCGGATTGGAATCGTTGAAACTGAATTCTTCCACGCCAAGCGCTTCGAGCCAGCCAGCGACTTCATCTTGCGAATGCTGCCAGGCATTGTGGGGATGGTACCAGTCGAAGTTCACCATATTATTTGTTTCCCAGTCGAATGCGTCGTTCCAGAAGCATTTGACGACGTTGTAATACAGCAGTCGCTGTACTTTGTGCTCGCCAGGCGGGATACCGAGAATGGGGATCCCTTTTTCGAGCGTGATAGTCGCATCGATCTGTGACAGTTTTTCGCCGAGTTCAGTAAAGCCTTCGCACGCTGCATAACACGCTTCGGGTTCCATCTGCGTGTATCGTTCGCGAACGTAATCGTCGCAGTATTTTCTTAAGGGCCCCATCTCACGGTAAACATAAAAAAAGAACTGGCCGCCCGGGCTGAGTTTTTTATACAGCGCTTCGACGGCTTTCCTCGTATCCGGCGTGTGGTGTAACACGCCATCGGCGATGATGAAGTCAAAATAATTATCATCAAAAGGCGCATCCATAAGGTCGGCCTGTACAACATTACAGTTTGGCAGGTCGCGAACATTTTCGAATGTGGTAAACGCGGCTTCGGAAATATCCAGCGCAAATACCTGCCCGGCAGTTTGCTCAGCCATGAATCGGCTGTTGAAACCAGAACCTGGTCCGCACTCCAGGATACGCTGCTTGCCGCGATAAAAGGCCTGCAGCTCAGCGACCGTATCGAATCCGAGTTTTTCGCAATACCACTGGAAGAGGAACTCTTTATGTGACGGTTCGAGCCCATAATTCTTGAACCGACGCCATTTGTCCGAGAATGTCTCATTCGTTGAGCTTTGCTCTTCGTTCGCGAAACTTTGCTGTTCGCCGCTCACCTGCGACAGTCCGTATTGCTGTCTGAATTCTTCATGCGATGGACGCATCCCGCCACGCAGAAAACATGGCACGCCGTCGATTACTGGGTACCAGTAACCATCCGCTTCGCGCAACACGCCGTCGACAACACGTTCCGATGCGGTGGTGTAGCACTCAATTTCGACCGCATTACCCTCGCGCCCCCTAAGGGCATTTATTAATTCGCTGCGCATAAACTGTCAGTTGCTCCTGTTGTATTTTCCAGCGTCGCCTTGAATTGGCGTAGCTGTGCGACGACCACGTCGCGCCCACTATGATGCTCCTTGATCCACGCACGGGAGGCTTTGCTCAGTGCGTCTAGTTGTTCAGGCTGGTTCATTAAGGTTTCGAGCTCAGAAAATATCGAGCGCTCGTCGCGGCAATTGATCACGGGCGGCAATTCTGGATAGAGGCCGTGCAAAAGCTCGCCATCTAGAAAAGTGCACACTGGCACACCAACTGCCAGCGCCTTGAATGTAACGCCACCGAACGCGCCGAGCTTAAACTGGTCGGCAACCAGGTTGCAGGCGCGGGACATACGTTCAAAGCGAATGATGCCCATCGGTTCCTCCCAGCGAACGTAGCGTGCAGCTTGATGGTCTTTAAGTAAGGACTTCGTCTGCGCGACATTGCGCCCCCAGTCGCAGCAGACCATTCCAATCCGATACCCAGCCTCGCGTAGTCGACAAAACGCGCGGATGAAAACATCGTTTGCTTTGTCGGCATAGCCGGTATCTTTTACCCAGTCCTGTCGCGTGGGGAAAAACACGAGAAAATCAGCGTCTAACTCTCGGCACAGATCCTTTCGAAGCACGTCGACGCCGCTTATCGCCAGACCATGATCCTCGTCGTAAGGGTGATTAATAAATGAAAATCGATCACCGCACAAAATTTTAGCGTTCGAAATGCAATCGAAATTCGTAACAAATGCGTGCTCGGCGTAGCGATACGATAATGCCGTCAAACGGCCCTGCCGATTAGCCTCGAACGGGATTTCACGCAAAGTGCCATGTTCAAGCGCAAAGTACTTCTTTTGCGCCAAGAATGGCCAAATAGGATCGGTCGAGTATCCGATGACTACATCGTAATATTCGAATAACTCAATCCAACGCGGTAAAATATACAAATTGGAAATAATGTCGTCCAGCTCTAGCTGATCTTCTCGATCGGGCATACAGTCCCGAAAAAGATCTGCCGTGCGCGCAAACACTACATCCTCGGATTGTGGTGGCGCTGCCTGGTGGTAACGAACTAACTGGCGCGTGATTTTGCGGACAGATTTCAGGACGAGTCCACCACAAAAAACATAAAGAGATACGATTGTGCTTAACAACAAACGAAAGCCACCAAACAGCAAAAGTCCCACCCTGGGCAGCACTTCAACGCTAAGAAACTTCGCGATGTTGCGCAGCTTATTGGTACCGGATTGTTGCGCGCCCAGAACCTTTATGAGCCACCCCATTAACTGTTCGAGCGCGATCACGCAGACATAGGCTCTGCAAAGGATACGCGTCGGAATTATTCTGCGTAACGATTTAGGGATGAGTGCACGGAACAGCACCATGGGCCAGAACTCGGATGGATTGCGCTGTACTTGCGGCGACACTGGTGGCCGGAATTGCGCACGCTCGCGCAGCGCATTTTCGACTTTTCCGATGAACTCGTAAATTCGATACTGAAATTTCGGCGGTGAAACCAATCCAATGAGGAAGCGCCGGACATGGAACCGCAAATTAAGCTTTTGATAGTGCAGATCGAACGGTGTGGGTTTGCGCGTGCCGTTAAGTTCTCCCATCAAGCGCCAGATTCGTTTCGCTTGCCGTGTGTCACCGCGACGACTTGCAAGCAAGTAGTCGAGACACAAACCCATTGGTCCTTGTACAAACCAGGCTGGACGTACGTAGCCAGGGGCATCGACTTTCGTCCAATCCGGTTTGAAATGGTCGTCGACATCACCGGCGAAGTCGGCGTCTTCCCACTCCGGACAACCCATCATGTGATAGTAATCGTAACAAACGACATCGCAGTCAAACCCGGCCTTGATCAGTAGCTTCGCGTTGTTATAAGCGTTATTCGCGATATTCCCGATATGCAGGATAGACGGCGGCCGGTCGTGCCGTCGGGTCCAGTCATTCCGCCACCGTTCGAGATCTTCAGGTAATTCCATTGCTAGTGTCGGATCTGTGCAGCCGCTTGAACGAATCTCAACGGGCGCCTAAATTTTATAATCCCTGCCGGGTCAATTGTTTCATGACTGAGATTACACGGCAGCTGCCGCGGGCTGTTGTTTCGAATTTTCAGCTGGAAAGTTGCTTTTGGTAAAGCCGAACTTCTGGCGATAAACTTTTAAAGATGGACATCGAGTTCGATAATTCCCGTTTAATAATCACCGAAATACTCCGGATGCAAAACGATGCTCGTGCGTGAACTTGCAGGCAGCTCGCGGACAAACTGTACTACACTCTGCAAATCGACGTCCCATTCGAATACATCGCGACGTGATTCACCGCCTGCAATAACCCATTGGTCCGGTCCGAGTAACCAGATCTGGTAATCAATGTCCCATTGGCAACATGGGTTGCTACTCAAGTATAGCTGCATCCATTGCCGCGAACGAATATCGGCTTGTTCAATGTTCCCGGCAAACGCGCTGGCCGCCTGTATGTCGGGGGCAGCGTGCGGCGCGGCGAATGTACCTTCGTAATCGAGACCAAAATCGGCTTGTTGCGCCAGCCCGAGCGGGATCGCCAAGCCCTCGCGGTTCACTATCTCACGCGGCCACAAAACATGATCGGCAAACATCTCGTAGTTTTCGGCACCCTGTACAACGATCGAATTGTGCGCGACAGTCCCGCGCACAACGGCCCCATTCGCGCGCAACCAGGCAAGTTCTGTCTGCAACACAACGCAAGGGTCGATCCCGTGAGTATTAAACATACCTAACGCGTCGTTATGCAGGCCAATTTCCGCGCCGGTAACAACATAAGCACGAATCCAGTTGACAACCGCCGGGTTACGGACAAAAACCTCACCAAAAAACTCACCGTAGTAATTTGCGCTATGCAATAAATAAAAGCTCGCTGGCAAGCCTATCCGTGCAAGGTGGCGCGCGAGACGCAAACCGGTATCAGGGTCGGCATCTACATCGTGACGCAGAGAGATCAGCGGCCGTTCCGTTGCTGGTTTTTGCGCCATGACATATAGCGGAACTATGTCGACGCTGCGTTCGATTGCTAGGGGCTCAACGAGCGCCTCGTAGTACGCAAATCCGTTCGAATAGTCACGGTAATTATCGGCGATTTGTGCTTTGTATTGCTCATAGTCTCGACCATTAACCGTGCTAAACGGTGCGTAGTCCGGGCCCGGATCTGGCTCGATTGCGATCGCTTCGCGCTTGCGCCGGCGTGCCAGCAGCCATTCTTTAATCAAAACGCTGTCCACTCATCATGCAAAATTTCGCAAGGCTATTCTTTCACCAGCCCCAAACGGTGCACACAGTCACCGGCGATGCGTAAAAACTGTTGTCGCTGTGCAGCCGACAAGTTCGTGCCCGGGTTCGTCAATGCGATCGGTCGACGAATTGATTCGTTCATCCAATTGCGCCTGAACGCTATCCTCGCGAAGTCCGCCAAGTCCAAGGAATTTATCAAGCTGCAATATCGCTGCGGCGTCGACGCGGTCGGAATCGATTCCCATCCAACTGTATACACGCAACTGCTCCAGCTCGTCCAAATACCGCTGGTAATCAGAAGGCCAGTAGAACTCACACGTTTCCTCGCGTGAAAATTTCGCCCATGCAACGCAGAACGGCTCCTGCGGCATCGGGCGCGGTCGCGGATAATCCGAAGTATCAATATTCAACGGTAAGTTCGCTGCCGCGCTCGATGCTCGCGGCGCGAGTTCGCCGAGGTCCCGACACTCGCGGTAGGCTTAACCAAGCGTCCGACTGTACCGGTCGATAAGCAATGGCGCGACTTCCGTGCCATCGCGGACCAATAGCACGAAACGGCAATCGAAACGCGCATACATGTGCGGCACGAAGTGTCCATAGGTGAGGTTCTTCTCTCCGTAAATCGGCCGCTGCGTTAAACCTTCTTCGACTCTGGGTGACAGCGCCTCATCCACCGTACGGGCCGGATCGTCGAGACGTTTCTCGAGCATTTCACGGGTATCCCAATTCAAATTGGGCGCGGGTGTCGACGATACAACAACCGTTTTGCGCACCATCGAGAATGCGCGCGAGCGAAGTTGAACCCGATCGTGCGCACGCGAGAATAAAAAAACCTGCTTGCGATCAGTCACGCGGCGCTACGCTGTTTCTCGACACAAAATCCCGGATCGATGCCGCCCTATTGGCTAACGATAAATTCAATAACGACAGCATCAACCAAGCATCGTTTCATCGAGCATTGCTGACGGTCTATCCGACAGTCGCGCTTGATCGAATTTCGCAGCAAGCGCCTCGCGCGCCGCTTGAGCGTCATTCAAATCGTCGTAACAGTACAAATTATCATCGTGCACAATCAGGCCTTTATCGGCGATCCGAACCGCCCACCCCGGGATCTGCGGCCCGACCAGCAACAACAATTTCGCATTAAGCGCCGTAATTGCGCGCGCTCTTTGCGCTTCGTCGAGGCGCGCGAATACCCGTGAGTCGACGATGGCGATCTCGGCTGCCGGGTTTAGCAGCGGAATCAAACGGCATAAAGAACGAAATGCCTTCGAACAGTTTGACCAGGTAGAAGTGTCGAAGTCTGTGTCAATGCCGTCGCTAAGCTGGTCGAGTTCTTCGCGCAGTTCAAATGCATCGAAATATGCTAGCAAGTGTTCGCGCTCAATAGCTTGCGAACAATAGTCGCTCAGTAGCTGAGCCAACGTACCGGCCAGCAGACGCCCGGAGTTGCTCACGAATTGTGCATGATAAAAGTCGTATGCATGCGCTTGTGCGCCGCGCGCGATCGGGTCGATAAAGGAGCCAAAATTCGCCCGATTTATTTCCTCCGGATGCAGCACGAAAATCGGCTTGCCCGCATGGAGTTTGAGGGCCGGCTTCGACGCGCCCAATTGCGCGCTTGAGCGAAGCTCGAATTCGGTATTCGGTTTTGAGGAGCTTTGAGGCCGCGTCTGTGTCGCGCGTAAATCTTCGATAAACGTGGCCGTACCTCTAACCTGCGGATAGAATCGGCTCAAATTGGCAAGGTACGCAAACAGCACCTGGGCGCTGCTGGCGAGATAGGCCAGCGAACCAAGAAACGCGACTGCCAAACTCCAGCTGCGCCCACCCGTTGTAGCCTGATAGCCGAAAATGAGCAAGGCAATTGCGAGAATCGCAGCATTCAGCGAAGAAATCATGAAGCCCATACGCTCATTTGCGAGACGAACCCGGTCAAATCCATCAAGGAAAGATTCGATTTCCGGTGTAGAATTCAAGGATTCGTCGATGGGATACAGGCGGTTCTCTGCGTAGCTGGCAGAATCGAGCTCGATTAAATACTCGTTGATTTTGCCGCCCATGGCCTGGGCTTGGCCATCGTAAAAGTCGCGCGCGTCACGCTGGATAGACGAACTCATTTTGTACGCGAGCGGGGCGAGAATTACCAATGCGGGCAGCAGAACAAGGCTTAGATTCCGGTCGAGGTAATACATCATGCTCGCGGCGACGATGCAATAGAGCAATGGGCGAATCAAACAAATCAGGGATTCGAACGCGATGCCACTCTGTCGCGCACCGAGCATAAGGTGTCGCTGCACTGTCGGCCGGCTAAAGCGATCGCGGTCGTTCGATGTCCGCTTGCGCGTCGCATAAGTGTTCATGATGCTCACGGTGACCGTCTTATAAAACGCGCGAGCGAGTTTACGTGCTTCGACCGAAGAATAATACGCGGCCCACGCACTAAACAGTTGGATCACCAACAACAACGCGCTGACCAAAACAACGGAGCGAAGATTATTCGCAAGCGTCAAATCGAGGTACGGAACGGTAAAGCCATCGGTGGATTCCATGAGTCCAACGAAGAGCGCGATTGATGCGATCAAACCTGCTCGTCCGAGCGCACTAGCGGTATCCAGCATCGTGATGAGGGCAAACCGCGCGCGATAGGGTTGAACACCAACCAGCGCATAATTCCAGTACAGGTCAATGAACGAGCGGACTCTGCCCGCCTGAGTTTTCATTCGAACGGGCCGCTCGTTTCTGCCGGAACGAGGATTGTGCTATGTGTGTTATTAACTTCAGCACGCCCCATAACGCAGCGAATAGTCGATCGCACGTTAAGGATACTGGCTAAGCGCATCGTCATTGGCAGCTCCAGTACTGCTCGGCGACTCGCTGGCGACTCGCAAAACCGCTGCAAGCGCACTCGCAGCCTCACGGTGACCGATATAATTCCACTCGTTCTGCGATTGCCAGTGCGTCGATCCAAACGCAGGGCTACCGAGAAACAAGGCGTACGGATCGGCGATTGCCACCCCAAGTGCCTGTGCAATCGGGCGTAACCAATTCATGAAGTTGCGATGCGCCTGCCGAGCACGCGACACATCGGTCTGCCCTGCGGACCACAGCTGCGACGTCTCGCCGCATTCCTCAACCAACAGCACTACTTTAATTTTCTGCGCCTGTAGATCTTCGATAAAAAAACGAACGAATTTTTCGAGCATTTCGCGTTCTTCCAATAGATCCTCATGCGTTGACGAGTGAACGAGGCTTGGGGCGTTGAACGATTCTTCGGCGCGTGCGCGATGAATCTGGGCGCCCGGCGATGCGGGAATCACACACACCTGACCGTCGTCGCCCAGCGCGAGATAACTGCCGGGAGGATGTTTTGCGTTAAATCCGGTTGTACGTTGCCAATACTTTGGAATGCTTCGGGTCAACTCGTCTGCGCCGATGCCGAGGACGACGACATCAGGTTTCGTCTCTGCGAATGTGGCGAGATACCAGGCATAGTAGCGGGCGAGACCAATCTCGCGATGTGCAAGTTTAATGACGGTCGCGGCCGGTTCTTTCGGATCATTGAGTTCGTGTTGCAACATGCTATGCAGCTGACCTTCGACAGAGCAGCTTGCACCATCGATGTTTCGACCACCAAGGATGAGGATGCGACAACCCCCATCGCTCCCATCCGTTGGCTGCGGCAGTGCGAGCATGCCCCACGCGTCGGTTTCGTTGAGCGACTGAAACTCCTGCCGACCATCGACCATACCGCAAACAGCCTGCAGTTCTCCAGGAGTGTAGGTGGTCCAACCGAGTTGGTTATTATGGCCCTCGCGGCGTCGTGACATTTTTCTTACGGGACCACTGCTCGGTGTATGGCGCGCGCCATAGTAAACGGGATGCACAACGAGGCAGATGTATTCACCGCTATCACGCGCGGTGAGATTCGCGATCAAGGCTTCGTAAGAAACGAAACTGTTCGTTCTTGTGGTCTTGTGTTTACGGTGGTAACCGTTACTCGATTCGCTATTCCAGCGCCAGCGATTAACACCCCGCGTCGCGGCGTAGGCAACCGAAACATCGTCTTGCCAGAAAAGGTCGTTCGCTTCGTACTGTAGCCCCAACTGCGCTTCATCGAGCACCCCAAGCGCAGCCCAGCGGCCATTGTGTGTTACCTCCGTGCGGGCTTCCGCCGCGCGATCGGAGAAACTCTGCGGACGCCCTTTGAAAATTGCGAAGTTTTCCGCTCCGTAGACAGAAGCAGAGTTATGGGCCGTCGTACCCACCACCTTGATGCCGTTTTCACGCAGCCATTCAATCTCTGTTGTGATCGCTTGAGCACCATCGAGTTGTTGTACCTGATAGACGTGCATCGCGTCGGTGTGTAAGGCGATCTCGTGACCTAGGTCCTGTAGTCGTTTGTAAACATGCAGCATCGCGTCGTGGCGTTTGAATTTTCCACCTTCGAATTCACCGTAATATGGCGCGGTATGCAGCACGAACCAGGTCGAACGGATCCCGTATTGCTGTTCTAATTCTGCTAGTGTGAGTGCCGTTCTTACGTCGATGTCGATATCATGCCGGATACCACACAGGCGCTCGCCTGGTCCCGGTTTTCGCGCCAGCAACTCACAAAACGGAATGCCTTGCATGCCATCGATGGCAACAAGGTCACGCATGAGACGTTCGTACTGAAAAACCGGATCGGCGATCACACCGACGACGCCACCGCGCGCGCGCGTAATTGGACCATGGGCGGTGAAGACCGCCTCATTCACCCAGCCAAGAACATCGTCGACGGTCTTGTCACTGTCGACGACTTCATAAGGTTTGATATCTGCAGCGGTGCTAACGCTATTTTGGGTAACGGACATCGGCCTTAAAACACGAGAATAAGCAGCGCGGTCAGAACACACATGGCTGTGGCCGCTGGCAAAATAACTTTCAAGCCAAGGAGCTTCACTTGCAATGGCGATAGGTTCAAACCGCGCGTGCGTAGGTTCGCCCAGCGTAGCTGTTCGCGAACCGACAATCGTAACTCGGGCTCGTTAGTGGCGACTTTGGCAATCGAAGGTTGCATTTCTAGATTTGCCAACAGCGCTTGCGCCGCGCCTTCGTTAACCGATTCGTGCGCCAGGGAGTGGCGTAATTCATCGCTAAAACCGGCGACTTCACGCAAGTTGAAGCGATCGCGCTCATACCCAAAGGCTTCGTTTGTTGCACCCCAAAGTAGGTCAAAAATAAAACGTTCCCGGTTGGTTAACTCCACCGACCAGGCGTCGTCTGCGAACGCTGATGGGCCTTTTACCTGCATTTCCTGAAACTGTTGTTCGTAAAATTCGCGTCGCCGAAAATCGGATAATTCAATACCGGCGCCAATTTTCGCGAGCGCGATGGTCCCCGCATTACCCGCACTTAAATGATGCTCATATTCCCAGAATCGCAGTGCTTTCGAAGGATATTCAAAGCCGAGGAATTCGCTCACTTGACCAAGCGCCGTCGCCGGATCTGACAACACATCCTCATAGCGCAAGCTCAATTTTTCGGTGTTATCTGGGTCGAAATAGAACTGTCCGAACGACGGCCACAGAAACTGCGTTACGGCATCTAGGTACGAAGCGTCCTTAGTATGGCGGCGATAACTCGCGGCAAGCGCTCGGCCATCGCGAATGAGATAAATTGATTTTACGATGATATCGCGATGGCGCAATTCAGCGCCGGCTTCTGTTGGTATCGGATTATTGATTACGATGACATCGCGATCTGCATGCGCAGCCAACTGCAAATAATAGTTTTTGTCGGCATCAAACGTCGCCCAGAAGCTTGACCAGAACGGGCAATCAAGTCCGTGAATACGGCAACTCTCGCCCGTCGGTTCGCGGCGCATTTTGAACGTCCTGTCGGGCGGGCCGTGTGCGAACGCACGCTGGTGCGATCCAAGTACCGCATTAAACCAAGTCGTCCCGGTATAACTTAAGGAACGAATGACTACGACGGTGACTGGCTTATTCATCGGCTCTTGTCTCATTAGGCCGCGCACCGTGCCCGGCACGACGGAGCTGATCGGAAAAAACGCTCAATTGGACGCTCAATCAAGGAATGCCTCGCACCATTGTTCGACGTTAAGTAACGACCAAATCAGCAACCGCCGGTTCTCTCGTCCTTGTAAATGGTCATCAATCAAATCAGTGACTGTATCACGGTCTAGGTAATCGTAAATGCGGACGTTCTTGCCGAGTAAACGCTTGCGTACATAGCCGATGCTATCGCCCTTGAACCAGCTCGCATCCGGCGCAGAAAAGCCCTGTTTCTCGCGCTCCGCAACTTCCTGTGGGATGTGCCGCATCATCATCCGGCGCAGGATTAACTTACCGTCGCGGGTGCGCTGAAAATATTTTGCGGTTTTCAGCGACGGCTCGTTTTCATTCAGCTTAACGACTTCATTCAGCTTTCCGAGCTTCATATTAACCGGCACTTTCATCGCAAAATCGACGAGGTCGTTATCGAGAAACGGCACCCGTGTCTCGAGCGAGTGCGCCATACTGAGTTTGTCCTCGACGACCAGTAAACCATGCATGAAAGTCCGTGCTTCAAGGTACAGTGAATGGTTGACGTAGTCTTCCGGGCTGACCAGTTGATCGGCATGATTTGCAAACACATTCTTAAAAATGGTCTTCGGATCGACGGACTTTACATCAGGCCAGATATTGGCAAAAAATTTAGGTGCGATCCCATTCGGTAGCATTCGCTGCCAGTAAGAATAGTATTTGTCGACGTAGTGATCGAAATCGTCGTTGATCACCGCGCGATAATATCGCCATGGATAACCGCCAAAAATCTCATCGCCACCGGCGCCCGACAAGACTACTTTGACGAATTTGCTGGCGAGCTGGGCGACATAAAAATTGGGATAGCATTGCCCTACTCTAGGTTCCTCGAGATGCCAAGCGAGGCGCGGCATCGCGCGCTCCATATCGCCCGCTTTGAGTACCATTTCGTAATGCTCAGTGCCGAACAAGTAAGACATGTGTTCGGCGCTCTCTCGTTCATCGAACGACAGTTCCAGACCCGAAGCAGAGCGCAAATCGAACCCGCAGGTAAATGATTTCAGGTTTGAGATTTGCTTGCCGGCGATAGCGGTAATCGAGCCGGAATCCATGCCGCCACTGAGGTAGCTGCCCAATTCAACATCGCTCACGAGCTGGCGGTTTACCGCTTGGGTAAACAGGCGGTCGAGTTCGTCCAGGCATTCTTCTTCATCAATGGCATGGTCGGGTTCAACGAAGTGATAATCCCAGTAACGGACCGGATCACGCACGCGCTTCGCGTGTAAATCGATAACCATGTAACTGCCGGCGGGTAATAGATGCACATCTTTGAATAGGGTCTTTTCCGTGAAGAAATTCTGGAATGTGAAGTACTCCAGCAAACCCTCTTTGTCCATTTCGGCGCGGTATGCGCCATGTGCAGTGATGCCTTTGATTTCGGAAGCGAACAAGAATGTGTCCCCGGTTTGTACGAAATAAACCGGTTTAATACCGTAGCGATCGCGCGCTAGAAACACTTTTCTGGTCTCACGATCGTAGACGGCGAATGCGAACATACCGTTGAACCGGTTGAGGCACTCGATGCCCCATTCGGCAAAAGCCTTGAGCACGACTTCGGAATCCGTGCGCGACACAAACTGATGCCCTTGGGATTGCAATTCAGCGCGCAATTCCTGAAAATTATAGACCTCGCCGTTATAGGTAATGACATAACGACCGCTTTGCGTAACCATCGGCTGGCGACCCGCTGGAGACAGATCGATAATCGCGAGACGGCGGTGTCCAAAGCCAACGTTGCCATCGACATAATGACCTTCGCCGTCCGGACCGCGATGAAGGATCGCGTCGGTCATCGCTTCGAGCCGTTCGCGCGACGCAGGCGCACCACCTAGGTGAATAATTCCGGCTATACCGCACATCGAGTTAGTTTCCGCCTGCTCGAATCGAGCTCATGCTCTCGATTTCGCGCGACGTTGTTCTACTGCGGTCTTATCGGAGGCGCGCCAATCGATGACCCGCTTCAGACCCTCGGTCAACTGAATTTTTGCTTCGAAACCGATTTCAGCGGCGGCCTTTTTCGGGCATCCGATACGATTGCGCACTAAAGTAGCCTGGCTGCGGGGAGCGTAGCTGATTTGTTTACTGCTACCAGTCAAATCGATCAGCATCTGCGCGATCTCCTTGAGTGACGTGCGCTTACCGGTGCCAACGTTGTAGAAACTATCAACGGTGTCTCCTTTCATAGCGCAGATGTTTGCTGCTGCGCAGTCCTCGACGGCTACAAAATCGAATGCTTCGCTGCCGTCACCAAAAATTGTTGGGCCATCGCCGTTATCAATTGCGTCGAGCATTTTCATAATGACGGCGATGTAGGCGCCTTGATAATCTTGTCGTGGGCCGTACACGTTCATATACCGTAGCCCAACGTAATTCATACCGTATCGATGGTGGTAGGCCCGCGCCATCGCTTCACCGCAAATCTTCGTTGCGCCGTAGAAGTTTTGATTGTTGAATGGATGCTCTTCGGTCATCGGCTCTTCCACCGCGTCCCCATAGACTGACGCCGACGAAGAGTAGACGAGGCGCTCGACGCCATTTTTTACACAGGCGTCCATCACATTGAACATACCTTGTACGTTGACGTCGAATGCAGCGCGCGGAAATTCATGACATTGCAGCAACCACAAAGCGGCGAAATGGAAGACGCCGTGCGCACCTTTCAGCGCGGCATCGAGAATGTCGGTTTGGCAAATATCGCCGCCAATATCAAACACCTTGACCCGTTCATCGCGTAGCGCATTTTCGATATTTTGGTGAGTGCCGCGGACGAAGTTGTCGTAAATTAGTATTTCCCCGACATCTTCCTTTACGAGCTGATCGATCGTATGCGAACCAATGAGTCCGGCGCCCCCGATAACGACGAATTTTTTTCCTTTAATCTCCATTATTTCCCCCAACAATTTTTCATTTGATTCACTTCGGTCGTATCGCGTTAATTTGTTGCAGCGACCACGGCATCGATAATCTCGTCTTGCGTCGCCGGATCCAAAAACGGGTGCATTGGCAGGCTGAAAACACGTTCGGATGCCGACTCGGCCACCGGATAACTGCCGTTACCAGCACCATTGCCTAGAAACTTAAACGCCGGCTGTTGATGCAATGGCACCGGATAATGCACCGCTGTCGGGATCCCGGCGTCTTTCAATTTCGCCAGCACCGCGTCGCGATCGTCAACCTGCAAGGTGTATTGCGCGAATACCGATTCGTTATGTTCACGCACGATCGGTACCTCGATATTCGCTGATGCGGCCAGAAATTTTTCACTGTAACGGGCGCCAATCTGCGCGCGCGCCGAGATTTCATCCGGAAAGGTTGCGAACTTCGCTAACAGGATGGCCGCCTGCAGGGTATCGAGACGACCGTTAATGCCGATGATCGGGTGATGGTAGCGACGGTCCTGGCCGTGCACCCTGATTTGCTGCATCAATGCCGCCAGCGCATCGTCGTCGGTGAAGCAAGCACCACCATCGCCATAGCAACCGAAAGGTTTCGACGGAAAGAAGCTGGTGCATGAAATCGTCGACAAGGCGCACGAGCGTTTGCCTTTATAGGTTGCGCCAAAACTCTGGGCCGCGTCTTCGATCACCGGGATATCATGAGTTGCGGCGAGTGCGTTTATTTCATCCATGTCGGCGCATTGCCCATACAAACTAACCGGCATGATGGCGCGTGTCTTAGCGTTGATCTTGGCTTCGATTTGCGCCGGATCAAGATTGTAGGTCTGCGGATCGATATCGACGAAGATCGGGATAGCCCCCAATAAAGCGATCATTTCTCCGGTTGCGATGAATGTAAAGGGTGTTGTAATAACCTCGTCGCCCGGTTTAATGCGCAGGGCCATAAGGGCGATCATCAAGGCATCGGTACCACTGCCAACGCCGATGCAATATTTTGTGCCGACAAAATCCGCGAGGCGCTGTTCCAGTTCGCCGACTTCGGGACCCATGATGAAACGCCCATGGTCCAGCACGGTCTGGATGTTGCCGTCGATTTTGTCACGCAGTTGCGTGTACTGGGTTTTCAGATCAATAAATTCCATATCTCAGGTCGCCTGCTTCTCAATCAATGTGCAAATGCCGTCACGCAACTCGTAATGATCGCCGGTGTGCTCGCAGCGCGAACTCCCGTTGCCACTGAGCGGTAGTTCAAGGCGCTCACCAAAACGACTCATCCAGCCGATGTGGCGGCCCGGAACGCCGGCGATTAGGGCGAAGTCTGGGACATCGCGATTAACAACGGCACCTGCTGCAACAAATGCGTACGCACCCACCGTTATCCCGCAAACGATGGTCGAATTTGCACCCAAGGTCGCGCCCCGCCGGATCTGGGTGTCGCGATATTCATCTTTACGGGTGATCGCCGAGCGCGGATTATAGACATTCGTGAAAACCATGCTCGGACCACAGAACACGTCATCTGCGAGGCTTACATTGTCGTAAACTGAAACGTTGTTTTGAACTTTCACGTTATTGCCGATGGTGACGCGATTACCGACGTAGACGCCCTGGCCCAGAGAACAGCCTGCACCAATTCGGGCGCCTGCACTGACGTGAACCCAATGCCAAATGCGACTGCCCGCACCGACCTCGGCACCGTCGTCGACAATCGCGCTCGGATGAACGGTGACATCTGCATGCACACTCATCGTGCCAAACTCAGTTCGAGCGCACCGTCTCGGGTGCATAACTCGCAGAGAACAATGCGGTGCTGTGTTGCGGATCGAGTCATCGTGGTCATCAGTAGTCCAAGGGCAAGGACACGCGACGGCCGTCGCGGGCCGATATGTACATCGCGATAAGGGTTTCCAGGGATCGCAATCCTTCGCGTCCGTCCGTTTCGGCTTTGCCCTTACCCTGTACGACCTTGACGACGTTCTCGTAGTACATGGGATGGCCAACGCCGTACACCGAGGTCGTGCCGTAACTCGCATCAGCAACGAGGCTGTCGTCCTCGTCAGGCTCGGCAAATTCCCAGTGTTTGATCTCATTCACTGCAACGCCGCCCACCACGACGGTACCTTTTTCGCCAAGAATCGTCACCGAACCTTCAAGGTTCTTCGGGTAGGTCAGCATAGTGACGTTGATCGATCCGAGGGCGCCGGAACGCCAACGGATGTTGGCGACACCAGAATCTTCGACTTCGATATCACGTTCCAGTGTCGCGGTGTACGCGTGGACGCTTTCGATTGGACCGATGAGCCAGTCCAATAAGTCGATGTAATGGCTTGCTTGATTCATCAAGGCGCCACCATCAAATTCCCAGGTCCCGCGCCAACTAGCAGAATCGTAATATTCCTGCGGACGAGTCCAGAACACGTTGAGATTAACCATATGTATACGCCCGAAACGACGTTTCGTAACGGCGCGCTTGAGTAGTTGCAAGGTCGGATTCAGACGGTTTTGTTTTACCACAAATAAGTGCACGCCCTCTGCATCACAGTGAGCGACCATTTGTTTACCGTCCGCGAGTCGGGTCGCCATCGGCTTTTCAGTGATGATATGGCGACCGTGGCGCGCGATCTGCAGGGTCTGCTGAGGATGCAAGCCGCTCGGCGTGCACAGCACAGCAACATCAGTCTCGCTTCCGTTCATCAAATCTTCGATCGAAGCGAACCCCTCGCAGCCGAGCTTTGCCGTTGCCGCCGCCAGCATTTTCGGATCGCTGTCGCACACGGCAACCAATTCGGCGTGATCCTCGTGCTCTGCGAGGGCGTCGATGTGGCGATCTGAAATTCGCCCGCAACCCACGATCGCAAACCGGATTTTCCGGTCATCGATCACGTACGGCGCTCTATAGCTCATTTATCTTTCCCCCAGTGTTTGCTTTAGGCACGCTACCGCCCTACAGGGCGTCCCTTCGCGGACCCCGCATCAGTAAAATCATCGGCCTAAGCGCCGATATTGTGTCCTTCAGCCCAAGTGCGGCGCAAGGGTCGATTCAAGAATATCAGGCACATAGATGCTATCTGTGCTGAGCGCTTGCGTGAGTTCGGCATAGCACTCTGATGAGCCACTCATATCTGTGTACAACACGGCTTCGAATTTCACTGCCAACTCGAGGCGCCGCCAAATCGGTAAGCCAATAAATTTCGTCTTGGATGTCGTGCGATCGAACGTGCCAATAATCGAGATGTCAAAATCGTGTGCGCGTACCGACGCAATTTCCGCGAGTTCCGAGACGCCGGCCAGCAGGAGTTTTTTCGCGCCCGCCTGTTCGATGAGTTGCAATGCGTTCGACACAGAAACCCCTGCACGATTGTAATAATCGAACGAAGCGGCGAGATATTCGCCGGTGAGACGACTCTTTTCCGCGAAACCCATCGGTGTGAGGTAGTAGAGGTAGCGGTTCGGCGGCGCCTGCTGAATTTTCACAAGACCCTTGCGCACGCATCGTTTTAAATACGAATTTGCGAGTCCCAGGGCGACGCCAAGATTGGTCGCAAGGCGTCGCTGCGTGACGTCGCTCTGATTATCTATCGCCTCCAGTATTCCCAGAGTTAACGATTCCTGGCGTTGTTGTTGGCGACTCATCTACTACCGCGCGTTCAGAAACTGAACCTACTATATCATGGATGGGAGGTACACTGAACACGCGATATGTTGTGCGTCGATGATTCGATGACTACGCAGGTGCCGGTACGAATCCGGACAGCTTCCGACCCGCAACGGGCAAACCACCTCAATCGGTCGGCGGAAGCTGGCTGTTCAGCGCGCCGCATACAACGCGATCGTGATGACCACCCGAACAATTGCGTAACTGGAGCTGGTGGACTGACCACCGAATGGCGCTCATGACGTTTTCTCTATCGATGCGCGCGGGGCTTCGAGCTTCATAGTGCGGCCTGCAAAGGACAATAATAGCTCGACCCTTTCCTTACTCAATGTGCTCGTAAATATCGCCTCGTAGCCTGCCATAACCCCATCGGTGATCAAGATCTTATCACCGGATGTGATCTTTGGCAGTGCTTGTTCGATAATGCCCTGGTCATTCGCGCCCGCTAAAAGCTGAGCGAGGAACTCATCTGGCAAGCGCGCGAAACGATCACCGAAGCGGACTAGATGGGCAACACCCGGAGTAGAACGAATCGGCGAATAGTTATCTTTCTTGGGTTCGAGACGCACGAACAGGTAACGAGGAAACATGGGCTCCACCCGCGCGGGACGCGTCCCACGTCGCGAATGTACGACAGAGCAAAGGGGTAGGAACACCTCGTAATCCTGATCCGTGAGATTTCTGGCCGCCGTTTTTTCTTGCCGTCGTTTCGCGTACACAAGATGCCAGCTTGCGGTGTGAGTTTGCCGCTCAGTCATATGTCGAATTTTTGTCCATTTCAGGCGACGGCCGACGGCTCGCAGTATCCCCAAGCCAGATCTGAGTCCGCTCTTGGACGCGAATCCACGCACGGTATCAGGCTTCGACTACCTTAGGCAATTGGGGTGAGCACCCCGGTCGATACTGACAATCGGCCTCACCCTTTATCTCTGCTAGAAACAAAGTAACGGAGCTGACATCCGCACGGCCACACAACTCTGATGACAAGCCTTCAAGCGCATGGCACACTCACGGTGACGGACCAGCTTAGTAGCATTATTAGCTCTAGGTCGACGCGGAACAAGCCTTGTACGCCTGTGACCTATCGTGTCCGATCTAGCATCTGTACGCGACAGGCATCGCAGGAACACAAGTTTTGTGACCCAGGCGGGCTTCCGCCGCGCTGCACTGAATGTGTCGAGACGCGCTTCGGTACATGCTCAAACGGAACATGAATCAAAACCGGTGGCGAGGAGGGAAGCAACCCTGAGAATTATCGCCGAAACCTCGGTTGCGTGCGTACGGAAGATTTCCGCCCGCAGGTCACACAACGGCTATTCAAACAGCAGATTGAGACCCCGGATATGATCGATACATTCACCAGTCACGCCGAGGCGATATGCAACACCGTCAATGGCGGTGATGAGTTTCGTGCTCAATTGATTCATGTGAACCAATTTAAAGATCAAGACTACATAGCAAGCTACGACGCGACGATCGTCAACGCTGTGCTGGGAGAATTACGGGATACAGATAAATTAATCATGGATTTCGGGTGCTGGTCGGGTATAACCTCTTTGTACCTCGCGGAAGCCACCAGAGCCCGGGTTGTCGGTGTCGACATCAACCCGTCAAGCATCGAGTTCGCAAACCGTTACATTCCTACAGACTCAATCCGGTTTGTTCAAAGCACGCCAGATCGCATCCCGTACCCGTCAAATCAAGTCGACCTGATTGTCGTAAATCAGGTGTTCTGCAACATGCGGCGTTCGCAATGGGAAGTCATGCTGACGGAAATGGTGCGCATACTCAACAACACCGGGCGTATCATCATCGTCGAAAGTAACAATCCGGATAACCTCGATGTCGTGACCAACCTGAAACTCCTCTACGACCGGCTGGAAGGGCCAGACGGTAGTTACCTGTTGGCGCGCCAGAAGTTTATCGACGAACTTCTTCCGCAAACCGCGCCCAATAAAGAGCATGCTGCAAATACATGTTACAAGACGTCAGAGGAAATTATGAAATACCTCGACAAACTCAAGTCCGACGAACCATCAGCAGCATCACACTATGATGCTAATGGTTTGGAGGTGCCGGTGTCGCCTAGATCACCGGGCGCACCTAGTAGCCCGACACCGCCACAAACATTCATCCGCAATCTGACGAAGTACGGAATGTCCTGCACGGTCAGCGCATCCTACCCACCAATCGGTGAGTTAGTAGATGAGGCGGGATTTTATATCGTAGCTCGCAATTAAATCTCTCGACTTAAATCGAGCGCTAAAATTGGCAATACCGGACTGAGACGGATGTCGTTCGCTACCGATTCGCTTGCCGTTCGATAAAAATTCAACGAATACGCCAAGTAGTCTCCGGTCAGGCGACTTTTTTCGGGGAAACCGTTGAGCGTTAAATAGAATAAATACCTGTTTGCAGGCGCCTGTTTGATTTTTACAAGGCCTTTGCGAACGCAATGAAGCAAATACGAATTGGCCACGTCGAGGGCAACACCCATGCTGCCTGCGAGCCGCAATTGGGTCATATCGCTATCGACCTCGACCGCCTCCAATATTTCGAGCGCGAGCGATTCTTCGCAGTTTTGCTTCATGTAGATTGGTTGCCATCCGGGCCGGATCTTTAACACTATCGTTCAAAACAGGAACGCTAAATTTGGGCAGCAACCGAGTGCCTTTGTGCGCGGAAATTCGCGGCAGGCACAAGGGCTTTACGATCCCGGCACCTGGTCCCGGTGACGCATTGGTCCGCATTAAGGCGTGCGGGGGCAACCGCAGGGACACTGAATTACGGGCAGGGGTCTACGGCGGTGAGCTGCTCGATAGCTTTTTCTTTGGGAAGAATATTGTGTTGCCGCATCTGCCGGGGATCGAGCCGGCGGGCATTGTCGAAGCCGTTGGGGCAGGTGTCGTCGATCTGGCGCCTGGCATGTTCGTTGTTCCGCATTCGCACTTGTCGTGTGGACATTGTGCGAACTGTGCTGCCGGCGACGACAATGCGTGCCCCGAGATCCGAGTGCTAGGCGTGCAAACGCCGGGGCAGGGTGGATACGCAGAATATATTGTTTGGCCGGCAGCGCATTTGATCACGTTTAAAGATTCCCTATCGTTCGAATCGGCGGCGGCTTTATTGGTTAACTATGGTCCGGTTTGGAATGGATTGATTGAACGCGCATCGCTGAAGCACGAAGACACCTTGGTCGTCACGGGCGCCGCTGGTGGCTGCGGACACGCCGCGTTGGATATTGGCCGGCTGACTGGTTGTCGTACAATCGCGGTGACCCGTTCAGCGCACAAAGCCGATGCTTTAGTCGCCGCTGGTGCGACCGATGTGGTCATCGATCGCGGCGATGACACATGGGCTGAAGATGTCCTCCAATTAACCGACGGGCGTGGCGCAGATTGTGTGCTTGAACTTGTCGGCGCAGCGACGTGGTCGCAAAGTCTACAAGTAGCTGGTTCGCGTGGTCGAGTTGTCGTCATTGGATCGCACAGCGGCCTCAATGTGCAGCTTAACCTGGCCCAGTTGTTCAGCAAGAATCTCACGGTCATTGGAATTACCCGAGCCAATCGACGTTCTATGGAGCAGGTAGTACGTAATGCTGAGGTAGGTTTACTGCGACCCAGTATCGGACACAGCATTGCTTTAGAAAATGTGAGTGAGGCTCATCGTTTGATGGATACTGACTCGCATACGGGCAAGATCGTTTTGACTATGGATTGACAGCATCTCGCGGGTAAAAAAGAGCCCTGTCACCAGGGCTTTTCGCGCGAGTGAGCTCGATCTAACTATCCCCTTGTGAAAACTGAGAACGCCATGCTAACGCTCGGTTTCTGAGCGCAAGGCCGTAGGGTTCGAGCAGCGAGCCAAGCACGATGGCCGTAACACCAACTAATGCGAGACTTCCCCAGCTGCCGAAGTCAAACAAAACAAAAGTCTCATGTAATTGATAGATCAGCCCGCTCAACAGTGCGATCACGCCGCTCAGGAAAACGGACTTTTGTTCTACCGAGTATCCATACACTGCCGCGCAAATTCCGGTACCCATTCCGACTAGAGCCGTGGCCAGACCCGGATAAGCGAACAGGTTGAGCGTAAATGCTTGTTGCAAACACAACCGCCGCAGCGCGTCTGTAGCCAGAGTCATCCTCGCTCGAGGTCAACGAAGTATCTATCAACAAGCCTGAGAAAACGAGACTCACAATCGGCATAAGTAATTCATCGGCAAGCTTGGTCGCAAGGATAATCGCGGCACATCCTAAGGCCGCTGCAATTGAGCTCGCCACTTGCATCGTCCGCACCAAGGACCCTCTCACGTTGTTACCGGCGAGCTTTGCACTCATTGCGATCTGGCGGGCCACGGCATAGACGATTAGTGCGCCAAGCGTGAGCATAAACTCGTCGGCCGCGTAGAAATAGAAATTCCGCCCGAGCAGAATCGCTACAGGGAGAAACTGTGCGGCGATTACGAAATGCCCTTCACGGGTAGCAAGCGCGGAATCCGTGCGCCGTGCTGCGATGATCTGCCGCAGCACCAATATTACTAACGCCAGAGCGATAAATCCGACAGCAACGCTCGATCGAACAGGGAACACGAGCGCGAGGTTCGCTATTACGTAAAGCACGGTGAAGCGCTTCGCGGATTGACGCGCGAACACCGAGAACGCGAAATACGTGATCGGCGTGAGGATCAACAAGCCGACCGCAAGTGCACTCAGCGATGCAAACACGCCCGGCGCGGTCCAATTCGCGAATGCGGGGTAGATCGCGTTGGTCTCGTTACCGATCGAATACATCATTGCCCCGAGCACGGTGTAATTCACCACGACGGAGCAAACGGCGAGCGCGAGAAAGGTACGCGCTCCCTTGTTTTCTTGAACGACTTTTCCGATGACCAAACCAACGGCCGCTAAGATGCCGCTGTAGGCGACTAACGTGTAGTAGCGGGACATGTCCGTACCGAGATCCCAACCTCGAAATAAGAGCATGGACAAGGAAGCGACCAGCACTCCGGATCCTAAAACTCTGAGTAACGTGGATAAAGTGTGATAGTTGAACACGCGATTGATGGGAGATGATGTCTCCGGCTCCAGGCCAGGATCATCGTCGACGATAAATGTTGTTGTACTGCTCATTTGTGTCACCTATTCAGATTGCTTTAGTTCATCGAGTTCGATTTGCAGCGCGATTCGCTGCTCGTCGTCGAGAAATTCTTTTTCGAAATGGTTGGGTTCAATGTCATTGCCGATGCCCATTTCGGTTTCCGTAATGCGCGCTTCCCCGCGTTCAACGGTGTCATCTACGTTTAGAAAGTTATTGGATCCGCACAAGAATTCTGAGGTTCGAAATGCGTCGGCGGCGGACTGGCGGGTTCGCATCATAGTGCGAGTCTGATCGAGGTCTTGGTAGCGTTTATCGATCTTCTCGATGGTGATTTTCAATCGGGATTCCAGTTCAGCGTGTTGCCGGACGGTTTCTTCGCAACTCGTGGCGAGTCGTTGGCAGTCGTTCTTGCGGCGTAAACATTCCAGCGCCTTTTCTTCGTCGTCATCGGCATATTGTGTCGCTCGGTCAATCCAGCGACTCTCGTTGGCGCGAAATTCCGCGGCCTTACGACGCAATCTCGCACCGTCATTGGAGACCCTGTTGTGGCGTGCTTTTGCTTTGGCAGATGCACGGCGCATGTCGTGAAGGGAAGCGTCGACGACGGCATCGTGATTCTCCATCGCGGACACTGCGTCACCGACAGTGGCGGAAACGGTTGCTGAAATACGTTTGAATAGTCCCATTGCTGATACTCCTAAGTGGACTAGTACTCGGAGCGAACAATAGAGCGGAGTTCTGAATATCGATACTATTATTGGAAAGTGATAAAAATGTGCGTTCTCGAGGCGCGAATAAAGATACTTTTCGGGTTGGGTGAGTTCTGCCGTTGAGAAGCAATTGGCCGGCTAGCTACCTCGCAGCGTGTTGTATCTTGTGCGTGTCGCACAACCACCGCGGAGCTACGATGAGGCGTTAAGGGTTAAGCGTGATTCGTTTAGCGACCGGAAACGGATGGTCTGTGCAGTTCTCTATGCCTCATAGGATGCGCGACAGAATTCGCGCAAACTCGCATCGGCGTCGCCAAATAAATGGTTTAACACCATTAGACGCTTCACATAGTGGCCAATATCCAGTTCGTCGGTCATGCCCATGCCGCCGTGGAGTTGGAGCGCTTCTTCGCCGACGTAACGGCCGTGCTTACCGATTAACGCCTTCATTGCCGCGATCGTTGCCGGCGCGGATGTGTCGCCTTGCTGATACTCGCAAATGGCGCGATATAAAATCGAGCGCGACTGCTGGGCTGCCATCAACATATCGACCATACGATGTTGCAAGGCTTGAAAGCTACCAATCGCGACACCAAACTGGGTACGCGTCTGACTGTACTCAACGGTTTTTCTACACAAAAGATCGATAATGCCAACAGCTTCCGCACACACGGCGATCCGTGCTTCAAGGATAACGGGGCTCAATAACTCTG